>DASTFK010000276.1:0-2621 GCA_035719945.1 Nitrospira sp. | reverse complement strand
TTACGCGGCCTCCAAGGCGTTGGCCAATTGGAGCACATTATAGCGGAGCATGTCGAGATAGGTCTCCGTCCGCGGGAGACCACCTGGGAGCGTGGTCAACACGACGACACGGGCGCCTGTTTCCCTTGCGAGTAGTTCAGGCAACCGTTGACTGAGCTGAATCTCTGAGACCACAGCTTTGACCTTCTGCTTTTTGATCGTCGTGATCAAATGCTGGATCTGCATGGCAGAGGGCTCGCTGGCCGATTGGTTTTGAATCGTTCCCACAATTTCAAATCCGAACCGTCTTGCGAAATACGGCCAGGCGGGATGGTGGGCAATGAAGCGCCTATCGGTCAGTTTGCTGAGACGGTCGGTCAACTCCGTGCGGAGTTGGTCCAAGCGCTTGAGATACGCGGCCTGATTGTGGCGGAATTCGTCGACATGGCCGGGGTCGGCTTGACCGAGGGCCTGGGTGACATGCCGCATCATTGTCACGGCGTTTTCGGGATCCATCCAGACGTGAGGATTGCCGCCTGCGTGTGTGCCCGCATCCTGATGGCCGGCTTCCGCTTCATGGTCATCCGGGATCAGGCCAATGCCTTTCGACGTGGTGATGACGGTGAGGGACGCGTGTCCGGCGCTTTTCACCAGATTGGCCACCCACACTTCAAGCCCCAGACCGACCTCAAACAACAACTGCGCATTTCTGACGGCGATCAGGTCGCTCGGCTTCGGAGAATAGGTGTGTTCGTTCTCGTAGCCTTTCAACAGCGAGGTCACGCGAACATAGGGGCCCCCCACCTGTTCGACCAGATCCTTCAAGACAGGAATCGTCACGACCACGTTCACCGGTTCTGTGGATGCTGAGACCACCGGCAGATCCCCGGTGAACCAGCCACTCGAGAGGATTAACCAGCACAGCGTGACGAATCGGACAAACGGCATGGGCCGCGACCGTACCATCGCGGTTTCTTTGATGTCAACGAAGTCTGCAACTGACCCTGTGCTCGTTGCAACGGCGCTTGACCCGACGGGGAAGTTGCATTAGCGTAGCGGTCCCACGGCTCAGACGCTTAGCAAAGGAACCAGGATGAAAATTGTCGGCTTGATGTCCGGAACATCCGGAGATGGTGTGGATGCCGCGCTGGTCGAAGTGTCCGGCCGCGGGCAGACGCTCAAGGCGCGGGCGCTTGCCGCCCAGACTCTCTCCTATCCGAGATCCCTTCAACAGCGGATTGTCACCGCGTCGATCTCGGGGACGGTTGCAGACATCTGTCATCTGAACGCATTGCTCGGTGAATGGTTCGCCAACGCGGCGTTAAACGTAATTCGCCAAGCGAAGCTGCGTCCCGCCGACATTGCGGTGATCGGCTCGCACGGCCAGACAGTGCATCATCTTCCGAAAGGGATTCAGGCGCCGGGAGTAGGAGCCGTGCGCTCGACGCTCCAGATTGCCGAACCAGCAGTGATTGCCGAGCGAACCGGTATTACGACGATTGCCAACTTCCGGCCTCGTGACATCGCCGCAGGAGGACAAGGCGCTCCTCTCACGCCTGCGGCGCATGCCTTGCTCTTGAAACATCCCCGGCGCGCCAGGTTGATCGTGAATCTCGGTGGGATCAGCAATGTGACCTACGTCCCTCGTGGCGGGATGTGGGAGGGCGTCCTGGCTTTTGACACGGGGCCGGCGAATATGGTGTTGGACAGTCTCGTCAATCGAGCCACCAACGGACGCCTGAGCATGGATCGCGACGGAAAAATGGCCCTGAAAGGTCGGGTTGACACTCGCTTGCTGGGAAAGCTCTTGGCGCATCCCTTCCTCTCCCGTCGTCCGCCGAAATCAACAGGGCGAGAGGAATTCGGCCCTTCACTCATCGATGAACTCCTGGTCGTTCAACAACAACTGGGATTGTCGATGGAGGACCTCTTGGCCACCTGCAGCATGTGGACGGCGAAGGCGGTCGGGACTACACGGCGATGGGTCAAGGGGCCGATCGAGGAGATCGTCGTCGGCGGCGGGGGGGTGCGCAATCGGGCGATCATGGACAACATGGCTGCCGTGTTCGCGCCCATTCCGGTCACAACCTTTGATGCCTTGGGTTGGGAGAGCAAAGCCTTCGAGGCAGTGGCCTTTGCGCTCTTGGCCTATCAAACAATGATGGGACAATCGGGCAATATTCCCGCCGTGACAGGGGCGACGCACCCCGTTCTGTTGGGAGCGATCGTACCGGCCGGTCCACATTGGGCGAAACACTTCCGCACATGAACGCAGGCTCTTTCGATTCCTGGTTCATTACGCTCATCGTGGCGGTGCCGGCGTTGCTGTTGTGGCGAATTCTCTCTGGCCGCGCTCGAGGAAGCGTGCGATCGGGACCGTTTATTCTTCCGTTGGGAGTGGTCCTTCGGTCGCAACCGCTTCTCGGCGAGAGGGAGTTGCTCCTGTACAATCTGATTCGCCTGGCCGTGGAGGACCGGTATTTGGTGTTCGCGCAGGTACCGCTATGGAGTTTCTTGGCGGTGGAGGCGGAAGGCGAGTCGCGGGTGGAGGTGTTGCGACATCTCGCCCTCAAGCGCGCGGACGTGGTGTTGGTTCATCCGGGCTCGCGCAGAGTTGAACAGGTCGTGCAATTCGAAGCGGG
>DASTFK010000275.1:0-2792 GCA_035719945.1 Nitrospira sp. | reverse complement strand
AGGCGCCGTGACCAGCTCCAGCATCCCGCCAAACGCTTTCATGCGTTCGCGGATCGAAAAGAGCCCGAATTTTAGCGGCTGGCCGCCGTCGTGCGGCCGCACCACGGACAAGTCGAAGCCCACGCCTGTGTCGCGCACCTCGAGGCGGATGCCGCGCTCCTCGCGCCTGAGGTGGACGTTGGCTTGTTTGGTACCCGCGTGCTTGGCGACATTGATCAACAACTCTCGGACGGCTTGGAAGAGGAGAACCGCCTGTTCTTCCGGAACCGGCACGTGGTCCTGACTGACGTCGACCGACACGCGCAATTGACGTTGGCTCATATGCTCCCCCAACCATCGGAGCGCTGCCACCAGGCCAAACTCGCGCAGGACAGGAGGACACAACTCTGCGACTAAGGTTCTCGAATAGGTGAGGGCCTCGGTGAGAACATCATCGACCTGCTTGATCAGCTCCGAACAGCCAGGAATTACCGCCGCCAGAGGCTTACCCTGTCCGAGCTTGAGCTTGCAGAACACCAGCATCTGCTGAAGGTGATCGTGCAGTTCGGCGGCGATACGCTTTCGTTCACGCTGCTCCGCCAGACCCACTTCCGTCGCCAGCGCCCGAAGGCGTTCTTGTGACTCCAGCAGTTCGCTGGTTTTCACACGCACGGCCTGTTCAAGCTCCTGACTCCATCGTTGAAGGTGCTCCTGGGCTTCACGGATATCGGTGATGTCGATGCTGGCACCGACGTACCCCATTAATTCCCCATTATCGGTCAGGCGCGGTCTGGCGACCGACCGCATCCATCGATACTGGCCGTCGGAGCGCCGAAACCGGAATTGAGCTTCAAAGAGCCTGCGGTCTCGCAGCGCATCGAGATACAAGGTTACATACTGGTTCCGATCCTCCTCATGGACGTAGCGCGCCCAGTCGTAATTCGCCACCTCGCTCTGCTCGCGGACGCCAAGGAATTCCATATAGGCCTGGTTGACGAATTCACAGCCGTGCATGCCGGTCATCCAAATCAACACGGGTGCGCTGTCCGCAATCATCCGAAATCGCATTTCGCTCTCTCGCAAGGCGGCTTCGGCGCGTTTTTCCGCGCTGATATCGGTGACCATCACGATGAAACCGGCGATCTGCCCGTTGACGTTCCGATGCGGCGTATACACCGCATGGATCCATCGCGTGCGGCCGTGGCGATACTTGGCTTCGGTCTGATAGTCGACCGCCTGCCCCTGCAACGCCGCCTTTACATACGGCGCCATGGTGCCCCACGCTTCCTCGCCCACCACTTCCTTCATCGTCTTGCCGATAATGTCCTCTCGTGACAGTCCAAACCATGTGGTGTACGCCTCGTTACAAGTGACATATCTTTGGTCCTTACTGACGTAGGAAATCAGGGCTGGAACCGTATTGCTGACCAGCTCTAGCTGCTCTTCGCTATGCCGCAAAGCCTCTTCTGCTTGCTTTCGCTCGGTGATGTCGACGTTGACACCCAGAATTCTCTCTGGAACTCCTGCGGTGTCTCGGAAGATTTTCGCCCTCGCAAACAGCCAGTGCACGCTGCCGTCATCCCAGACGATCCGAAAATCATGTGCATACTCATCTGTCGCCAACGCGCGTTCCAGGGCCTTTTCCGCCTCAGAACGGTCGTGGGGATGAACCCGCCGCAACCATCCTTCATACGTCCCTTCAAAAGTTCCGGGGTCAAGACCATAGAGGGCTTCGAGCTCTACGGACCAATAGTTTTTCCCTGTCTTGTAGTTGTACTCGAATACGCCCCAGCGGGCCGCCTGCTGGGCAATGCGGGTCCGAGCTTCACTTTCGCGTATCGCTTCTTCGGCACACTTACGGTCTGTGATATTCTGCCGTGTGCCCCACATCCGAACGAGAGACCCATCCTTCACAATGCCCACCATGTTGTTCAGAAAATAGACGGTGTCACCATAGACATTGCGCTCGGCGGATTCGACGTTCGTGGCACGATAGCCGGCCCTAATGATGGAAGTGAGAAACTCTCGGGCGGAGGGATCGGAGGCGGGCAGCATGAAATCCAATGTCTTTCCGATCAAGCCCTCCGCATTGGAAAAGCCATACATACGCCCCATCGCATCATTACATTCGACAAGACGGGCAGAGCGGTAGAGCTGCTGGACTTGAATCTCGACCGGCAGCGAGGTATCCAGCGGCGGCTCAAATTCCATGCGCCAAATGCCTTCCGAGCTGTTCTGAATGAAGGCGCGGTAGCGCTCTTCGCTTTGCCGCAACGACGCCTCGGCCTGGTGCTTATATAGCGTCACCTCCAATTGCGTCGCCAAGTCCCGCTCTTCGAACGGTTTGAGAATATATCCGAAGGGTCCGACCGCGCTGGCCCGCTTGAGAGTTTCCTGATCTGAATGTGCCGTGAGGAAAATGACAGGAATGTCCCGCCATTGCTTCAAGCGGGTGGCGGTCTGAATCCCATCCATGTAGCCGTCGAGTCTGATATCGAGGAGCGCTATATCCGGACGCTCCGCCTGAGCCAAAGTGAGTGCCTCCTCTCCCGTTGACACCGGGCCGGTGACGCGGTAGCCGAGCAGCTTGACCTTGCTGGCCAGGTGTGCCGCCAGGATCGCCTCATCCTCGACAATCAACACCGAGAGTTGGCTCATGAGTACCAAGATGTGGGGGAAAACCGCGCCAGTATATGTCTGACACAATTGTCCAGATCCTAGGGAAACCCCTAGTTCTAGGTTTGGCGGGACAAGTCTCGGATCCATTATAGTGGAAGAACCCCGTCGGACGCAGACGCATCCTTCTAAAAGGC
>DASTFK010000274.1:0-13769 GCA_035719945.1 Nitrospira sp. | reverse complement strand
AAATGGCAAGGGAGGCTCCCAGTATCGGCAGACAGCCTGTCTATGAGATGAGGACAGACTGTCTAAGAACCTAACGTGGCTGAAATCCAATCCTTTTGCGCGAGAGAGGACAGACTGTTCTCCGATCATTTCACTTGCGTGGAGGTTCATTAGTCTTAAGCCCGCACAAACACTGCAGTTTCATGCGTGGCAAAAGGTTTGCGGCGTTTGTAGCGAAATGGACGCAGCATCTGCGTCCGATTCAACCAAGGAGGTACTAATGGCGAACGCGCGCCAATATACAGTGACCATGATGGCCATCGTCGGATGTCTGGGATTGTCTACTCCTGCCGGCGTCGCAGGCCAGCCAGGTCAGAATATGGAGGGATCATCCGGCCAGACTAAAGAGGGTTCATCCGCTCCGATTACTGACGGCTCAAAGGTAACCCTGTTGTACCAGATTACGGTTCCAGGCGACGATCGAATCGAGGTCCGGGATCTCAGTCAATTCGTCCAGGGGCAACACGAAATGTTGCCGGCACTCGAACAGGCGGTTTCCGGTATGCGGCGAGGCGATAAGGCAGAAGTCAAGCTCGGTGAAGACCAGGCCTTCGGGGCGTACGATTCGAAGAAGAAGACTGTGGTGCCGACCAAGGAACTGCCCAGTGGAGTCAAGACCGGCGACATCATCGAAGATCGGAGGACCGGCCAGCAAGCCACGATCACGCAAATGTCCGATACCGACGCAGTGATGGACTACAACCATCCGCTGGCAGGTAAACCGCTTCTCTTCACCTTGAC
This sequence comes from Nitrospira sp., assembly GCA_035719945.1. Lineage (GTDB taxonomy): Bacteria > Nitrospirota > Nitrospiria > Nitrospirales > Nitrospiraceae > Nitrospira_C. The sequence continues at coordinate 12,989 of DASTFK010000274.1, read as the reverse complement.
GATTCTGGACGTCGACAATCCGCAGTAGTGCGCGGCAGGCTTATCTCCCTCTCATCATCGGCACTCGCGGCGATCTCGGATCGCCGCGGGCCAGCCGATCGAAGCGCTAGTGCGTCCAAATTTTTTCAGAGGTCGCCTCGAAGGGATAGACATGGATCATCCATCCTCCAGCTTGTGCAACGAACTGTCCTCCGGCTTGCCGGCACTCGGATTCGTCGGCGATGGTGCCCTTGAACCCGAACTGTCTGCGGCTGATGCGACGTCCACTTCCATCGGACGCGAGACAAATATTGACGTGGGCATGCCATCGCGCGATGCTCAATGGGATGCGCTCATTCAACTCATCCTCGGTCATTCCCCTCGGTGCCGTAAACATCGCCCCTTCAAGTTCATACCCGTCGCTGGTTTTCTTATAGAGCAGTGAGGTGGGTTGGGCCTCATCGAAATGTATGCGCGCCAGATGGCGGCGCTCCTTGTTGGCAAAATGATAATGCCGCGGCTTGCGCTCGGGGTGCATCGGGATGAAACCCTCATCCAACGCCACGTGATAGTCCTTGTACTTATCCAACACCTGCCGAAGGGTTTGGACGATGCGGTCGGCGCGTTCAGGATCGCCAGGGCCCACAGGCCGCAACGTTGTCCATTTCATATGCGGTCCCATATGTGGTTGATGAGGCGTCATGGCTTCTACCGCACCATGCATGTGTTCGTGGTCCCTGTCTTCAGTCACCGCCGACCGCGCGATCTCACCGGCCGAAAATACCACCGCCGACCACGCCACGGCCCATACGCCGATCAAGAGACGACGTTTCCCCAAGCGCCAATGACAACGGCCATGCATGACTGATCCTCTTTTCAGCGCGCCGATGATTCACGCGACCGCATTGGAGCATCGACCGCTTGCGTAGCCAGCTCCGCGTGACGATCGGAGATCTGCCTCAACGTCTCCTCACGAGCGTTTTCGACGGTGAACCGATACTCTTTTCCGCGCGACACGCGCTGAGGAACCTCCACCAGCAGCCGGCCGATGTAGTGGACCTCCCCCGCCATATTGTCGAAGATCAGGTCAAGGTCGCCGCCGGTGCCTGCGATCCCCTCCTTGGCAAAGCTTTTCACGAGATACCTGCCCGTGCGCAACCTGGAGATGAACATCCGTTCTTCTCCCACTTTGGCCTGGAGGTGATACCGTTCCGCATAGGGAGTCTCGCCCTCAGGATCGCCGGGCTGACTTTGGACGATGTCAAATTCATAGGTCGTCATATTGGCGTCGGATTTCGTGCTCTTGTCCGCAAGCGTTGCTGGTTTGACCAGCACTGAGCCGATCACGACGCCCCACTCTGGTCCAAGCGGCGTTAGGCGTTCGCTGGACATGTCAAAAGACTTCGCGCAGGCCCCGAGCAATAGCGCGATCGACATCACCATCGACAGTTTGTTTCGCTGTGACCAGCGCCGCATGTTCATTCTTGGGCGCCCAGCACTTTGGCGGCTTTTTTTACATCCCGAGCCTTGACCCAGAGTATGGCCCCGAAACGTCTCTGGCCGGCCGTCAAGCCGGTTACAGCCGTCAGATTGATGTTGGCTGAACCCAGTTGGCCGGTGAGATCCGCCAATACCCCGGGTCGATCATCGCCATCCACCAAGAAGCAGACTTTCGGCCCCGCCACTTTCCACTTGAGCGATCTTGCGATGTCCTTGAAGGCGGCGGGATCTTCCGGAACGACGTCGACTTGCGTCCGGCGATTTCGGGGAAAGGCATGCACCGAGAGCAGGTTCACTCCAGCCTCCCGCAGCGGAACCAGCATGTGGCCTAATGTCCCCGATTTGTCCGCGATGTTCACTTTGAAATATTGAGCTGTTCGAATCACATCGGCCATCAGGTCCTCCTCTACCCGCCCGCCTGGCGGATGGGCTTCGCGCGAGGAACACACATGTGTCGAAGCCTCGTCACGGCAAACAGCCTAGGCGTCAACATGCATATCCTCGAAATCAACTACCGCTCTGAACTCCACTTTCTCGTTCTCGCTAATGGGAGATCACTCTCGGCGCTTGGAGTTGAGCGATACTGTCTGGCCAGAGTGATGCGGGATCTTTCTCAAAGAAGTTGCCTTCCGGAGGCAGGACCGCCCACGATCCTTGAAGCATTTCAAAGCCGAGTTGCCCTGGAGCCCACCCCGCATAGCCGGCAAACGCCCGAAACCTGGCCGCGGGACCGGCCTGCCTGAGGAGGCGTTCCAACACGTCTGGACTCCCTCCCACATACACACTATCGAAGACCGATCGCATGTCCGGTTGAGGCTCCTTCAAGCGCGACAGCAGCAGCATAATGTTTGGTTGTACCGGACCGCCGGCAAAAAGTCGGTGCGTCGTCCCTTTGAGCGCCCGAACATCGGGCAACGCCTCAGAGAGGAGTACGTCCGTGGTGCGATTCAAAATCACGCCGAGCGTTCCCTCAGGACCATGCTCAAGGACCAGCACGACCGTTTGTCGGAAATTCGGATCGTTCAGTGACGGGCTCGCCACCAAGAAGACGCCCTTCTCGACGGAGGACGGATGGAATTCTGGCTCGGCCACCGCCGTGGTTCCTTCGAGCACTGTCAGCATGATCAACAACAGCAGACCGGCCATCTTCGGCGCCCCGAGAAAGAGTGACTGCTAGGCGACAAGTTGCGTAAGGCTCCAAACGAGGAACAGCAGGTACACCGTTCCGAAGAACAAGGGAAAGCTGACATCACGGCGAGCCCACCACCGATGGTGTTGGTGGAGTGCCCAGTTCGGCTGAAGCACCGGCGGATCGTTGCCCTTCTCAGCGAGGGCTTCGTGTCGGTCCCGGTATCGGTGAAGATCGACAAAAAGTTTCGGCTGGTTCCAGCGGACATCGCCTTCGATACCGCGGAGACGCCATTCCCACAGGGCGGTTTGGGCGGAGAAACGGCCAAGCACGATGGCCATTTGCAATGTCATGAGCACGCCGAAGAGGCACAGGATAATGACGACCAGCGTGAATATCAGTGTCAGGGGTTGCCGGGCGAGAAGAAACCCGATCGCTGCGACGAAAATCGAATTAGCCGTGAGGTAGTCGGACAGGAGGCTGTGGTAATCCCGGACGCCCGATGTCCATAGATCGAGGAGATGGCGATAGGTGGTCTGTGGATCGGCATCGTCCATACTGCCTCTCCGGGACACGGGTGAGTCCAGCCATCCATGACGCGTTCGCGGTCTTATAACGAGCGGTGATATCCAAGTCAATCCATGCGGCATTCACCCCGTCGGACATGGTATGGTGAATGGGGATCGATTATGCGCCTGTTGTCTCGCATCATCGTCTTCTGCCTCCTCACCGCAGCCGCTCCGGCTTTCGCGGGCAACCAGATCTACCGTTATAAAGACGATTCCGGCACGCTCAACTTCACCACTGAATGGCACTCGATCCCAGAGAAGTATCGCAGTGAGGCCATGGCCTTGGCGCCCGAAGCCCCGCCGCCCCCTCATCGACAAGCACCGGCGATCCGTGTCGTGACCGCCACCGCTGACTATCGTATGGGAGATCATGACACGAGGATGGATGCCACACGGATGGCCATTGAAGTCGCCAAACGGCAAGCGCTCGAGCAAGTGGCCACGTATCTCGAGAGCGTGACCGAAGTGAAAAACCTGGACGTCACGCGCGATGAGATCCGGACGTATACCGCCGGCATTGTCAGCGTGCTCAATCAACAGACCCGCACGCGCCTCGAGGACGGCGGCGTCGTGATCCATGTCGATCTCACGGCGCAGGTCGATCAGGATGAAGTCATCCTCGCCATCAACGCGCTTCGAGAAAACGAACGCGCCACGCACGAACTCGCCTCACTCAGAGCTGAAACCGAACAACTCCGTCAGCGGCTCGACGTGGCCAATCTGGCCTTGGCCACGGCCAGTACCGCAGAGCAGGTGCACGCACTGACGCTTCAGAGGCAGCAATTGCTCAATCAGATGCAAGCCGACGCCCTTGTCGCTCAAGCCCTGACGGGATATGCCTATGTGACGCCGGCGAGAGTGCAGCAGATCAATGAGCTGCTGGGTCGAGCCAGGCAGCTTCACCCTTCGAACCCGCATTTGCCCTCGGTCGAACGATCCATGAACGAACGCGAGACTGCTTCGGCCCCGTCTGCGCTGGTTCCTTCTCTAGCACCGAGCGCACCGTCCGTCTCCACTCCGCCAGGCTCACAGTCCCCCCTGGCTGCGCCGCTGCCGCAATCACCTCTCGCCACGCCACTGCCACCATCGCCTCTGGCGACGCCGTTGCCCCAATCACCATTGACCATACCGTTGCCACAGTCGCCGCTGGCGACACTGCTGCCACCGTCACCGCTGGCCAAGCCACTCGGCCCCTCACCGTTGGCGGCACCACTGGCGCCATCGCCACTTGCCGCACCCCTTCGGTAACAGGGAGGCGGGATCCCAATCGGGTGAGCAGCCGCAAGCCTGCCGGCCTTCAACCGAGAGCCGATGCTCGCTCCCAGCTTCTCCATCCCCGCTCAGGTGAAAAAGGATGGGATGCCAAGCACGCGACTTGTGCCGAAGCGCGGTACCGCACTTGCTAAGCAAGATGCGCTCGTGCTCCACGACGGCGAGCGCTGTTCGACGGTCCGTTCATGCGAAGCAAAAACGGACCAAGTTGCGGGAGCCGAGCAGATGCGAAGCATAGTGCGGTGGGCTGAGGCACTGGAGCGGGCGGGCATCCCATCCTATTTCCCATCTTTCTCAACCGCGCACGACAACTTCAATGACTCTTCCGTGAGCAGATGTTTTTCATCGACTCGTTTCATGAGCAGCTTGGCAGCGGTGAACAAATCAGTCTGTTCGTCCTCGCCGATCCAGAACTTGGTCTTGATCTGCGTAACGCGCTCGGCCAGTCCCTCCGTCTCCTCTCCCGCATACATGAGCTGTCGAAGCGCAATGTGGCGCACCTCGCAGCCGCATTGATCGCGGTCGTTGACCGGCAACCGGCCGCGCATCTCTTGATCCTGTCGGGCGACAGGAATCCCCATGCCTGCAAGCAGAGAACGCCTAGACTCCAGCAACATGGCATCCATCGCATCCAAGGCATTCGTGTCGACGAAGTAGTCGATGAACGTGCGGTTGGACTCCTCCGTGTTGAGTTCGGCGTGCTCGCTGGCCGGCGTGGCATCGATGATAACGATCAGACATCCGTTCGGAAAGAGCTGTTTCAACGACTTCCCAAGGATGTTGCGATTGATGTATTCGGTGAGGGCCTGGACGCCCAGGTTGTCGATCGGGCCTCCGTCGTAGAGATGCACGTATTGCCGGGGGTTGATGTACCACTCAAGTGTCACGTCCTGGAACGCACCGGGAAACGCCGAAGAGGCGTTGACCGCATTGGCGACGGGATAGAACGCCAGCGCGGAATGGAGTCGAGCAAAACGCTCGTCCGTGAACGTGAAACGGGTGTGATCGTTGTGGACCGTCGAATTGAGCAAGATCTTCGGATGTGACTGAAGCTCCGCAAAGGTCGCGTCATGATACAGCTCGTTGTTGAACACCTGCACCATGATATCGGAACGGGTAAAGTCCGAAAACCAATAGCGGAAGATGTTGTGGGGAAGGAACCACCGCCAGATCCAACTACCCTGAAAGTCAAACCCCAGCGACGTTCGGAGGGCCGGCTCGGTGAAGGCGCCCGCCTTGTCGCCCAGCCCATAGTAGACAGCCGGAAGCGTTCCGCCTGACACGCCGGAAATCACATCGACCTGCTCGAGCAGCTTGCGTTGTTGCAATTCAAGCATGACGGCGGAGCCGAAGTTTGCCGCGCGGCTTCCTCCTCCGGAGATGGCAAGCGCGAGAAAGCGATGGTCCTTCGTTTCCAGTTCGGTCAAGTTCCACGAGCCGGCGGTCTGGGGCACAGGCTCCTTGCTGGTCCACTCTTTGTTCCAACCAGGTCGCCAGTGGCCGGGCAACACAGCACAGCCCCCAATCGCCAGGAGGAGACCGACGATGCAGACTCTCACCCGCGATCTCTTGGCAAAAACTTTTTTAATGGAACACGGCGTGCTGAAGGATGGGCGGATGAACGGACGAGGGAAGCCTGACGGCATGAACGCCTCTCAACCGAGGCGATTGTAAAAGGCACGGAGCACACGCGCAAGAGAGATTCTTTAAGACCGATCGAAAATGCGTGCTATTTGGCGCGTGTTCAGTCCCGTATCGGTGAACTGGACCAACCGGCGGGCGCTGCGAATCATCTCTCAGTGAACACGTTTAGTACGCTGGGGGCTGCGGTCCCCATTGGAGCCCGGCCAGATCCGGATCTTCTCCTTCGGCAGTGGTGCCCCGCGAGGGTTTTTCCGCCTTACGGAGAACACGTTTGGCTTCTTTTTCCTTCCGCTGCTGTTGGAGCTTCTTTTCGCGGTCGCGTTTGGCTAGCGTTGTCTTTCCTGCTCGTGCGATGGTGTCCTCCTTCTCGAAAGTGAATCAGTTGTTATTTTCGTTTGTGCCCAGGTGTACGGACGGTGGGCCTAGCGGATGGCATCTGAGTCCTTTCGCTCAAACCTTGAGTGGCTAACATCGAGACTTCGCTTCTGATGTCCTCGATCGAAGCTTGGGTTCGATCCGGCCGTGACAATCCCAAGGCCTCCCAACGAATCTTGTAGGTCGGTTTGGTCTTTTTCTTTCTGGCGTTTGACTTCCAGCCATGGGACATTTTCATCGGTACTCCCTTCATAAGCTTCAAGTCGTACTTCACGCAAGCAGGGCCAGGCGAATAGGCACAAGAGCACCGCGTAAGAGCAACGTCGAAAGGGTCCGCGCAACACAAGGAATTGGAAGGCAGGGCGCGAGGTAGCAGGATGTAGCTCGTACGGTCGCTCAGTGTAACAGGCGCCGGCCCGTTGGGTCAAAGATTCCTCTAACTGCCCTATTATAATGGTGTTTATGCTGACTAGGGATCTCCCTAGTTCTGAAAAATTTGGTAAAGGGCTAGTTACACGGAATCCAGTCACATTGAGCGCGGCGAGGAGGGCTTGTCATGCTGGCATTCAGGTCAACCAAACCCTTTGAACATCATCCATCATCGGTGCCGAAGACGACTGAGGCCGGCTTGCGATGGCGCGTATTAATCGTCAATCCTCACACGTCCATTCGTGAAATGATCCGTGTGATTCTCGACGGCTATTCGGATCTTCTCGAAGTGGGCGGGGAAGCATCGGATGGCGACCAAGCGCTTGAACAGGTCAAGACAATTCCGATCGATCTCGTGTTGATGGATGCCCATCTTCCCAACAGCGTTGACACCATTCGTCGGATCAAACACCTTCTCCCACAAGTGGTAATCCTCGGAACGTCGGCTGAGTACACGCCCTTTCTTTATAACGCGATGATCGCAGCCGGTGCCGTCGCGTTCATCCGAATGGAAGACGCGGCAGATCTTCTGTTCCGCAGTATCGTGTTCGCGATGTGCACGTACGGCCCGAAGCATGTCCACATGGCCTCGGCGCAAACGACAACCCATCGAAACACCTTTGTGTCAAATGCCATGTGAGTCAGTGGTCCGACGGCCGACGGTTGAGACAGCCTCGCGACCGACCCAACTCGCATCCTGATTGCCCTCTGTGTTGTTGCAACCGTGCGATCGTGGCGAGGAGCTCGGTGATCTTCCATGATCGGGAGGAAGCGGGCCGTCTGTTGGCAGCGAAGCTCGAAGCCTATCGAGACGATCCCAGCGGAATCATTTTGGCACTGCCTCGCGGTGGAGTGGCCGTCGGCTACGAACTCAGCCTCGCGCTACGTCTGCCGCTCGATATCTTTATCACGAGGAAATTGGGTGCGCCGGATAACCCTGAGTATGCGATCGGCGCGCTGAGCGAAACCGGGGCCGTATATCTCAATCCGGATGCCGTTGAGGCGTTCCACCTTTCACGTGCCGAGCTCGACGCCTTGGTCGGAACTGCCCACGAGGAAATTTCCCGGCGCCAACGACTCTACCGGAATGGGTTGCCGCTCGCCGAGGTCGCGGGACGGACCGTCATCCTTGTCGATGACGGGATGGCGACCGGTGCGACCTTCTTCGCAACCCTTGAGGCCATCTCGGAGTTGTCCCCTCGACGCCTGGTGGCCGCCATTCCCGTCGCGCCCCAAGAAACCGTCTCCCCCTTGCGGACCAGGGTTGACGACCTGGTGGTCTTGGCGACGCCTGAGCCCTTCATCGCGGTGGGCCACCACTATCACTCTTTCACACAAGTGGACGACGCCCAGGTGCTTGATTACCTGACTGCCGCGAAACAATCGCGGGCTGCGTAGATGTCTCCTCAATGAGGAGAGGGGCGGCGAAGTGAGTGACATATGAAAGTGGTAGCCGGAGTCGATTGGTCGGATGCAGCGTTCGCCGCCGTCGAACAGCTCGGTCTGCTCTATCGCCCTGACGAAGTCACGCTCGTCCATGGGGTCGATCTCGGACTGTTCGAGTACCCCATTGTCGCGGAAGCCGCCAACCTGCAGGGCTATGACATCTTCCGTAAAGCAATGTTCGAGGCCGGCTGCGAATCGCTGGAACGGGCGGAGACGATGCTGCCCGCAGACGTTCCAAAACCCCACCGGCTCTGCGAGTTCGGCAAGCCGGCTCGGTTTCTTCTCGACACCGCCTCCTCCATATCGGCCGATCTCATCGTGGTCGGCACCCACGACCACTCACGCGTCGCCGAACTCGTGCTGAGCAGTGTGTCGCATCGTGTGCTCTTGCATGCGACCCAGCCGACCTTGCTGGTCAAAGGCGAAGCCAAGCGGGTCCGGCGGGTGCTGATCGCCATCGAAGGCCGGACAGATGCGGCCAAGATCTGTAATTGGTTGCTCCGCCATCCATTCCGGACGGCAGTGGAAGCGATGGTGTTGACGGCCGTGCCGATTCTCCCTGTGCTCGACGAATCGCCTGTGGCCGCGTTTGCGACCTGGTCCGAGGAAGTCGCCCGTCAGGCCGAAGAGTATGCTCGATCCTGCGCAGAACATCTGCCGTCGCCGCAATTCACGACTTCAAGCCGTGTGATGAAGGGTGACCCTGTCCCGGTGATCTCGGATGTCTCGAAAGATTTCGACCTGGTCGTGGTGGGTTCACATGGACGGGAAGGGTTGGATCGGTTTCTCCTCGGAAGCGTCTCCCATGCGATCGTGCATCATGTCGCCTGCCCCGTGCTCGTGATCCGTTGACCCTCGCTCCGTCGTTCACAACGGCTGGAGTCACGGAAATCCCCGCAAACGAGTCGGCCTCTGGGGTCAAAGGGCACAGATCTCGAACTCGTCTGGGGGCAGGATGCAACAGGTGATGAGCCGGCATGCTGAAGCGTCTACCAACATGCGGGTCAGGACGCCTGGGTTTCTTGAATCGTGAGGACGATTAATGATCGCTTGATGTCCAAGCGATCAGGGATGCCGAACGTTCTAACCACCACTGATCGATCTGGAGCCACGACCAGCCGTTTGGCCTCGAGCTGTCTCCAACCACGATCCGCGCCGCCAACTTGGAGAAACGGCAGCATCTCATCCAGGAGATGAACGACCGACCTGGGGATGGCAGTATCGGCCGAATGTCCGTTCTCGTTTCGTTTCAATTGCAGAAGAAGCTGCTGCCCTGCCTCGTTCACGTATAACGCCTTGCGGGTCGAAGAGAACACCACGATGCCTGAATTCACCTGTCCTCTGTCAATGCATGGGACAGCGGCTGAGGCATTGCGATCATCCTGTAACATCGTCATGATTTCTTTCAGCTATGCATCACAGTTAGGCTGTAATCGATCGCCTCGATCGTGCCCGAACTGGAAGAACGGACGCGTTTGAGCGGCTCTGTCTTGTTCGGAACGCGATCGCCCGTGGATCATCCTGTAGGCAATTGTGGCAACATGTGTACGACAGAATGGTGTCCTCCCGCTTCGGGGTGCGGGACCCCATATACCCGTGCAGTGCCCGCCAGTGACCGTGACCCATCGACTCGTCGCGTACTTGTTCGCAGAAACAGCACACCAGCAGCATCGGCTTCTCCTCGTTTCCTGTTCGCTTCTACGCCGCTTCCTCAATCACACATCCGAGCGAGCTTTGCTTCGAGTGTCCTGCGACGCAATATTGTCCAGAATCGTTTTCTCTGCCTCAATCCAATCTTCGATATCATGACCGTCTTGACGACCGCGCTGCTCATACATGGAATAGGCCAATACGGCGACGCGCACATAGACATGATCGGAAGAAGAGTGTGCTTTCTCCAGAGCATTGTGTGATTTGCCCGTGCGGAGCTCGCGTTGTCTCGCCTGCTGTTTCATGGCTCGTTCCTCCTCTCGCTCAAAGTTCGGCCGCCGCTTCTCCAACCAGTGGAATTCGATCGTAGGGACGCCCCAGGCAGTCCAACGGAAAGGCTGGATCCCGTCCAATCCTGCGCAACGAATCAATGATCCGTGTCGGCTTTCCCCAATCACTCCAAAGGACCCCGTGCATCTCCAGGACGGTGGCGCGGTCCGGCGCGCGCTGGAGCAGCTCCGACACCAGATCGTGGGCGGGAATGTCGTGATAAATCTCGTCGAGGATCTGCGCTTCCGTCGACGTTCCGATCGAACGACTGAGCCGTTCAAATCGCGGCATGAGGTCAGGAAAACACTCCCATCCCATATGCCATAGCGTCTCCGCCTTGGCCGCGATCACGGATGTATTCCACAACGCCCCACCGGCCAATGCCGCATCCGCCTGGGCGACACTCGGTCTCCCTACGAAGGTTTTGACAGCGCGGATTCGATACGTTTCGGAGCCGTCGATCTTTTCGTCAGGTACAATCCACCCATAGTCCAACTCAAGCCGGTCTGGAGGCACGCCAAGGACAACGAACCGATCGGGAAGCCACTCGAGCGCGCACAGCGCCCGATGGACCGAGACCATGAACTCCGTCTCCGGATAGACGAAATGATCGGAAGGATAGATGACGACCGTCGCCTGAGAATCTTTTGCTCTCAGATAGGTCAATGACAGATACATGCCCGCCGCTGAATCACGCTCTCTTGGCTGCAGCAGCACTGTCCCGGCTCCTCGCGCCTCCAACTGGGACCATGCCTCTTGACCATGCTCCCGGGCCACGACTGCCACGATATGTTCCTGCCGGCTGAGCGTGGAAGCGCGGTCCAATGTGTGCTGGAACAATGATCGGTCTCCAACAAAGGTGCAGTATTGTTTTGGCCGAGGATATCCCAACCAGCGCTGAATAAAGTCTGTCATGCGACCGCCGTCCCCGCCACCCAAGACGATTGACCAGATTCGACTGGACATTCGAGATCCTTCCATCGCCATGTTCATGACTTTCCCTCCTTCTGCGATGCACCGCGGCGTTCCTGCGGTAACGCCAGAAAGGTTCGATATGACTGCAAGCAGTCTGGACAGTACCCGTGAGTGACTCGCATATCAGCTCGCTTGAGCTGATATATGGCCATAAACCAGTTCTGATCTTTCCAGCGTGCCTTCCCCACTTCCTTTTCCATGTCATCGTAGACTTTCTCACAGAGGCAACACATGACGACCAATCTCATAACGCGTCCCTTCGATAGCAGGGTTCCCACCGCCCCGCTTCTGTTCATGAGTCGTTGTATGATTCTGATCAGGCGGCCGTGCAGTCGTCCGTACGCCTAGAGCGATTGCAGGCCAATGTGGCGCCTAACGGCGCAGGTTGGGACATCACCTGAGGTGGGTTGATCGACACTTCATATCCAAAGCGGGCGGGACGACGAAGGACCAGGCTCCCCTCTCGGCTGAGCTGATCCACCACGCTGAATATCTCGCTCCAAGAAAATTGAGACAGGCGGGTGAGCAGACTTTCGAGGGTGCATGGCCCTTCCCGACTTAAATGCAATTGAATCGCAGACTGCACGGTCATGGAGTTCATCCGGCTCGTTCCTTTCTTCCTGCAACTGCAGTGGTCTCGATGGGCTACCGGCATAGCGACACTATCCGGCAAAGGCATGGGTGGGAGTTATAGCGGAGCGCTGAGGGTCGCACTATCAGTACGACCACGATTGTGATGTCCTTGTTCCAACGACAGGCGAAGGACTACACGAGGGAGGACAACTGCGAGGGGCTATCCGATGTCTTGCTGAACGGCGTAGCGCATCAGTTCGGCGTTATTCTTGAGGTGCAATTTCTCTAGGATGCGGGAACGGTAGGTACTCACGGTGGTGGTGCCGAGATTCATGCTTTCGGCGATTTGCGAGACGGTCTTCCCTGAGGCGAGAAGACGCATGACTTCGAATTCACGGTCTGAAAGCAGTTCATGAGGAGGCCTCTCTTCGCCTCGATGAAACAGATGCACCAGTTTTTCTCCGAGCGACGGGCTCACGTAATTTCCGCCGGCCAGGACTTTTTTGATGGCCGTCACGAGCTCTTCAGGAGCGCTGGCCTTTGTGAGATACGCATTGGCCCCGGCTTTGAACATGCGCACGGCGTATTGATCCTCGGGATGCATGCTCAGCATGATCACCGGCAGCGACGGATGTTGACGTTTGACTTGAATGAGGGCATCGGTCCCGGTCGTTCCCGGCATGCCGATATCCAAGATGACGACGTCCCACTTCTTCTGCTTGACCAACTGCAAGAGGTCAAAGGCGTTGGCGCATTCTCCCACCGTGACGGCTCCCAGACCATCGCACAGTAAGTCCTTCAGGCCGCGTCGAAATATGGAATGGTCATCCGCGATCAGAATCTTGAGCATGCTGGTCCTCTGCAACAGTCATCGACCACCGCAATCTCGCGCCTCTCACGGATCCTGACATTGTAATCGTAACGTCACGGTCGTGCCCTTCCCAGACCAGCCGGCGATTTCCAGCGAGCCGCCGATGGCCATTGAACGCTCCTTCATGCCGAGGAGACCCAATGATGCGGCGTCGTTGAGCTTTTCGGCTGGAATGCCTTGACCGTTGTCCTGTATTTCGATCAAGACACCGTCGCCGTTCTCCTTCACCAGCACTCGGACAAACGTC
>DASTFK010000273.1:0-3051 GCA_035719945.1 Nitrospira sp. | reverse complement strand
CAGGCAGTTCCATACATGAATCCAGGAATCGTGACCCCATTGTAGCTCGTCATGGCCATGGCCCCGCCGTCCTCCTTGCGCTACTGCTTCCTCACCATACACAGTTCCCTGTCGCAGTCTCAACGTGAGAATTGGTACAGTGCGGCCATGGATTCAGCCCATCAGATCGTCGAACTGCGGATGAGTTACCGGTATGCCAAGCAGCATCCATGGGTGGTCCAAGCCGTCAACGGTTTTCTCTCGGCCTATTTCATGGAGGAGCCGGGCTTTCGTGTGCAGCGGCATTTTGACGAGTTGGAATCCGGCATGCATGTTTGGCTTTGCGAAGTGCCGGAAGCGAGGACGATGAGCCGTCTGCTGCGACGCCTGAAAGCGGATCTGCCTGCCTTCCGTCACACGGAACTTCAGGCGACCGCCGGCACGCGGCCCCAGTACATGATTGATTGTCCCGAGCCCCCTCCAACGGGCTAAGGTTTCAGGCCGCCAGATTTTGCCGGAGACGTGTCCAAATACCAGGAGAAGAGTATACTGAGGAAACGCGGAGGTGTGTGCGATGCCTCGGGTGCTCGTGCTCGGCGCAGGAAAGATCGGCTCACTGGTCGCCTGCCTGCTCTCCCAACAAGGCAGCTACAACGTCCATCTCGGGGATGTGACGCTTGACGCCCCGAAGCATTTGGTGGAAGACCTTGGGCTTTCCCGCGTCACACCGGCCGTGCTCGACGTGCAGCAACGCGAAGCAGTCGCCACTTATCTGAGCGCGCATCCGGTCGACGCGATCATCTCGAGCCTGCCCTATTTTTGCAATCCGACCGTTGCCAAGCTGGCCTTGAAGCACAGCTGCCACTATTTCGATCTGACGGAGGACGTCGAGGTCACCGATCAGATCCGGACGATTGCCGAAGGCGCGGCACATGCCTTCATGCCGCAGTGTGGCCTGGCCCCTGGCTTCATCAGCGTCGTCACACACGACCTCATGACGCATTTCGAAACATTGGACCACGTCAAGATGCGCGTGGGCGCCCTCCCCCTGCACCCCAGCAATGCGCTCAAATATTCGCTGACCTGGTCCACCGACGGCCTGATCAATGAATACGGCAATCTCTGCTACGGCATCGAAGAAGGCCGCAAGATTCCCTTGCAGCCCCTGGAAGGCTACGAGACGATCGAGCTGGACGGACTGTTGTACGAGGCCTTCAATACGTCGGGCGGATTGGGCACGCTGGCCGACAGCTCAGTGGGGCGCGTGAAGACGATGAACTACAAGACCCTGCGCTACCCCGGTCACTGCGAAAAAATCCACCTACTGATGAAGGACCTCCGGCTCAACGAAGACCGCAAGACGCTCAAGCGGGTGCTTGAGCACGCGATTCCGCAGACCTTACAGGATGTCGTGCTGATCTATGCGTCGGTGACCGGGACGAAACAGGGCGAATTTTTCGAAGAAAGCTACGTCAAGAAAGTCTATCCTCAATGCATCAAAGGCAAACTCTGGTCGGCCATCCAGGTGACCACCGCCTCGAGCGTCTGCTGCGTAATGGATCTTGTGCTGCGGCATCCCCACGCCCCCCGTGGCTTCGTCACACAGGAATCGATTCCATTGAAAGATTTTCTGACCAACGCCTTCGGAGTCTATTACCGATGAGTACCATCCATGCCGCGCTCAAAGCGCTCGGCATTCAGGCCGTGAATTCGGGAGGCAGCACGGGCAAACACTGGTGGTCTGATCACACGGCCGGCTCGTTGATCCAGTCCGTCAATCCGGCGACTGGCGAAGTCATCGCTGCGGTCCGGTCCTGCGCGGCCCAAGACTATGAGCACATCGTGGCGCAGGTCCGCGAAACGTTCACGACATGGCGCACGGTCCCTGCGCCGAAGCGGGGCGAACTCGTCCGTCTGATCGGCCAGGCTTTGCGGGAAAAGAAGGACCAGCTCGGCACGCTCGTGTCCCTCGAGGTCGGAAAGATCAAGGCCGAGGGCGACGGCGAAGTACAGGAAATGATCGACATGGCCGACTTCGCCGTCGGGCAATCGCGCATGCTCTACGGCGCTACGATGCAGTCTGAAAGACCCGCCCATCGGATGAGTGAACAGTGGCATCCGCTCGGACCGGTCGGTGTCATTACCGCCTTCAACTTTCCGGTGGCGGTCTGGGCCTGGAATGCGTTTCTCGCCGCCATCGCCGGTGACCCCGTCATCTGGAAACCCTCGCCGAAAGCGCCGCTGTGCGCCATTGCAGTACAGCAGATCTGCAACAAGATCATGGAGCAGCAGGGGTACTCTGGCATTTTTTCGCTGTTCATCGCCGATCAGCCGTCGCTGGCCGAGACCATGGTCCGCGATCCCCGGTTGCCCTTGATCTCGTTCACGGGATCCGTTCCCGTGGGTCGGCACGTGGCCGCGCTGGTCGGCCAGCGTCTGGGCCGCACACTCCTCGAGCTGAGCGGCAACAATGCCGTCATCGTCGATGACAGTGCGGACATGGATCTGGCCGTTCGGGCCATCGTCTTCGGTGCGGTCGGAACCGCCGGTCAGCGGTGCACGACGACCCGGCGGGTGCTCGTGCATGAGTCCTGCGCGGATGAGTTGCTCGACCGGCTAGTCAAGGCCTATAAGCAAGTGCGCATCGGCAATCCGCTGGATGCGGACGTGCTGCTGGGCCCGCTCATCGATCACGTCGCCGTCGAGACCTACCGTGCCGCGATCGATGAGATCAAGAAGGAAGGCGGCGAGATCCTCTACGGAGGCCGCGTGTTGAGCCGTCCGGGCTACTTTGTCGAGCCGACGATCGTGCGAGCCAAGCCGCAGTGGTCTCTGGTGCAGCGGGAAAACTTTGCGCCGATTCTCTATGTCATGACCTACCGGACGCTCGACGAAGCGTTGGCCATCCAGAACGGGGTCCCGCAAGGCTTGTCGTCGGCGATCTTCACGAATAATTTGAGGCACGGCGAACGGTTTGTGTCAGCGTCGGGCAGCGACTGCGGCATCGCGAACGTCAATATCGGAACCTCAGGCGCGGAAATTGGCGGGGCCTTCGGCGGCGAGAAGGAGACC
>DASTFK010000272.1:0-9732 GCA_035719945.1 Nitrospira sp. | reverse complement strand
TCTATTCAGGCATCCGCCCGGCAATCAATGTCGGCCTGTCGGTGTCGCGCGTCGGTGGATCCGCTCAAATTAAGACGATGAAGCAGGTGGCCGGTACGCTGCGTCTCGATCTCGCACAATACCGTGAGATGGCGGCCTTTTCGCAGTTCGGCAGCGAATTGGACAAGGCGACGCAGAAGCAGCTCGCGCGCGGCGTGCGCATGGTCGAGTTGCTGAAGCAGGGCCAGTACAAGCCGATGCCGGTGGCCGATCAGGTGCTGTCCATTTTTGCGGGAGTCAACGGCTTCCTGGACGACGTTCCCGTGGACCAGGTCCAGCAATTCGAGGCGGACTTTCTCCGGTATGTCCAGCAGCATCACCCGGATCTGAAAAAGGAGATCGTGAGCATCTCGAAAATCGACGACAAGGTCAGAGACCGGCTCAATGAGATCATCACGACGTTCAAGCAGAAGATGGGCTACGGGGCCAAATAGCCAGAAGCGCTCGACCGATGCCAAGCCTGCAATCCCTCAGACGCAAGATCGCTGCCTTCAAGAATACGCAGAAGATCACGAAGGCGATGAAAATGGTGGCGGCGGCCAAGCTCAAACGGTCACAGGATCGCATCCTGGCCGCCCGTCCCTATGCGCACAAAATGCGCGGCGTACTCGGCAATTTGAGTCAGCGCGTCAACCGCTTCGCCCATCCGCTGTTGCAAAAACGCGAGGGGCGCAAGATCGAGGTCTTGGTCGTAACGAGCGACCGTGGCCTCTGCGGCGGCTTTAACGGCAACATCGTCCGCAGAGCCTCGGAATTTCTTCGGCAATGTGAGGGGCGCGGGCTCCACGTCACTCTCAGCATTGTTGGCCGGAAGGGCCGCGACTATTTTCGCCGCCGATCATGGGCGATCAGGCAGGAATGGATCGGGGTGTTCGACAAATTGAGTTTTGAACACGCCATCGACATCGGGGCTGATCTCACAGACCATTTCGTGAAGGGTACCTTCGATGAGTTGTACGTCGTCTACAACGAGTTCAAGTCCGCCATTCAGCAACGCGTGATCGTCGAAAAGCTCTTTCCGGTGGATGTCCAGACTGAATTCGGCGTGAGGGAAGCAGAGGGCACGACCGGCGGAAGCTACCTCTACGAGCCTGATGAATCGGAACTGCTCGATGCCCTGGTGCCCAAGCACTTCCAGGTGCAGGCCTACCGCATCCTGTTGGAGTCAGCGGCAGCGGAACACGGAGCGCGTATGGCCGCGATGGATGGGGCCACGCGCAATGCGGGTCAACTGATCAGAAAAGTGACGCTGTATTACAACAAGACGAGGCAGGCGGCGATCACGAAGGAACTGATGGACATCGTCGGCGGAGCCGAAGCGTTGAAATAATTCGGGCGGGTCCCCGGTCCGGGCGCCACATGCTCGAACCAAACGAGTTGAGTGGAAAAGGAAGGAGTCGCACAGTGAGCACAGGCAAAGTCATCCAAGTGATCGGGCCGGTGGTGGACGTGGAATTTCCTCCCGGTCAGCTGCCGAACATTTACAATGCCCTCAAGGTGAACCAGGACGAGAACAAGGCTGCCGGCAAGCCGGCGGTGCGATTGACGCTCGAAGTCGCCTCGCATCTTGGTGAAAACCGCGTGCGTGGCATCGCCATGTCCTCCACGGACGGCTTGACGCGCGGGATGGATGTCCAGGACACCGGCGCAGCGATTTCCGTTCCGGTTGGTCGTGAAACGCTCGGACGCCTCCTTAACGTGCTCGGCGAGCCGATCGACGAAAAAGGCCCGGTGAAAGCGAAAAAGACCTATGCGATCCACCGTCCGGCTCCGAAGCTCGAAGATCAGGACACCAAGACCGAAGTCCTCGAAACCGGCATCAAGGTCGTGGATCTTCTCGAACCCTACAGCAAAGGCGGTAAGGTCGGTCTTTTCGGCGGAGCCGGAGTCGGCAAGACCGTCATCATCATGGAGTTAATTAACAATATCGCCTTGCACCACGGCGGATTCTCTGTGTTCGCCGGCGTGGGTGAGCGGACGCGCGAAGGGAACGACCTGTGGCATGAGATGCAGGAATCGAAAGTCATCGATCCGGACGACTTCACGAAGTCCAAGGCCGCGCTTGTGTTTGGTCAGATGAATGAGCCGCCCGGCGCCCGGCTGCGCGTCGGTCTCACGGGCCTCACTGTCGCCGAATATTTCCGCGATGAGGAAAACCAGGACGTCTTGCTCTTCATTGACAACATCTTTCGGTTTACTCAAGCCGGCTCCGAAGTGTCGGCCCTTCTGGGACGCATGCCTTCCGCGGTGGGGTATCAGCCGAACCTGTCGACGGAGATGGGCGCACTCCAAGAACGGATTACCTCGACGAAGCGCGGTTCGATTACGTCGGTTCAAGCGATTTATGTTCCGGCGGACGACCTGACCGACCCGGCGCCTGCGACCGCCTTTGCGCACTTGGACGCCACGACGGTCTTGTCGCGGCAACTGGCCGAGTTGGGCATCTACCCCGCCGTCGACCCGCTCGATTCCACGTCCCGCATCCTCGACCCTCAGATCATCGGCGAAGAGCATTACAAGGTCGCGCGTGGCGTGCAGTCCGTCTTGCAGCGCTACAAGGATCTGCAGGACATCATTGTGATTCTGGGAATGGACGAGTTGTCGGAGGACGACAAGATGGCCGTGGCGCGCGCACGAAAGATTCAGCGCTTCCTGTCCCAGCCATTCCACGTCGCCGAGGCCTTTACCGGTGCGCCTGGAAAATATGTCAAGCTGAAGGACACCGTTCACAGCTTCAAAGAGATTCTGGAAGGCAAATATGACCATTTGCCTGAACAGGCGTTCTACATGGTTGGCCCCATCGAGGAAGTCGTCGCGAAAGCGGAAAAAATGGGCATCAAGGTCTAGACACGACCGGGGGAGTCACACACGAAATGCCTGGCAAGATTTTATTGGAAGTCGTGACGCCGGAGAAGCAACTCCTGAGTCAGGAAGTGGACGAAGTCATCGCCCCGGGCTCCGAGGGTGAATTCGGCGTGTTGCCCGGTCATTGCCACTTCCTTTCCACCTTGCGCATCGGCGAGCTCCGTTACCGTGTTGGCGATCGCACGAATCACATGGCCATCCTCTGGGGCTATGCCGAAGTCACTCCCAATAAAGTCACCGTCATGGCCGAAATCGCTGAAAAGGCCGATGACATTGATGTCGAGCGCGCACAAGCCGCCCTGGCCAAGGCCGAGCAGCGGTTAAAGGCCGGCGGTTTGCCGTCTGAAGTCAAGGAAGCAGAGATCAGCCTAGAAAAAGCCCGCCTCCGCATGAAGCTCGCGCAGCGCGCCCAGAAATCCTAGCGTTCGCCATACGCCCAGCTCCGACAGTTTGACCGTCAGGCGGCCGGCCGGTATTCTCTTCGTTCCATCTGCGAGCGGAGGCGGATCCTTGGTCCTGTGCTGCCTGCTCATGGCTCTCATGCTCTTGCCGAATATCGCTCCCGCAGTACCGGCGTCGGGCCTCCCGGTCTCCGCTCGAACCTTGAGTGGCGAGGAGCTGGTGAGGATTGGTGAAATCCATGACGTGCAGAACCATTTTCCGGAAGCGCTCACCTATTACGACCAGGCCCTTGCATCCTTTCGCGCCCAGAAACAGCGCAAAGGCCAAGCCGTCGCCCTGACGAAGATCGCGTCGATTTTTGAGCGGCAAGGCAGAAGGCAAGAGGCCGCCGTCCAGGTTCGTCAGGCGTTGACGCTGTTTTCCAAAACCCCTGACTCTCCGCTTCACGCCGAGGCCTTGTTCCTTTCCGGAAGAATCTCCCTCTGGTTGGGTGATCGCGAGGAGGCTGCCGGGCTGTTCGAGCGGGCGAAGGAGCGATACCGTCGTTCACAGAATGTTCAGGCTCTCGGCGCGGTGAGGATTCAATCGGGCCTGTTGAACGTCAGCGATGGGTCGTCGGACCGAAGTCTCGTGGAACTCCAGCAGGTGCTCGATGAGGCACGCTTAAGGCGAGACCAGGATCAGACTCTCGCGGCATTGGTGGCACTTGGCGACGCCAATTGGATCCTGGATCGGAGCGAAGTTGCATCGGCCCATTATCAGCAGTCAGTGGTGCTCCTCGAGCAACGGCCTGAAATCGCCACCGAGGCGAGAGTGCGCATTCGTCTGGCTGCCCTGAGCGGCGTGACAAGGCGCGAGGAAGAAGGCATCGAGTCCGCCAAACGCGCGGTCACGCTCTACCAATCCCTGCGGGACGTTTCTGGCGAGGCC
This sequence comes from Nitrospira sp., assembly GCA_035719945.1. Lineage (GTDB taxonomy): Bacteria > Nitrospirota > Nitrospiria > Nitrospirales > Nitrospiraceae > Nitrospira_C. Next base: position 5,496 of record DASTFK010000272.1, on the reverse strand, counting down.
GCGGCATGGACGTTACTGGCATCGCTCCACCAGGCGATTGGACATGCTCCTGAAGGCGAAGAGGCGCTCCGCCACGCGCTCGCCATCTACCGCCAGCAAGCAGTGGTGGTGCACCCCGTTCGTTCAGCTACACCGCCGGCTACCTCTCCAATGGGATCTCGATGACCAGTCCTCCCATGACGTCATGCATCGAAAAATCTGTTTTGGAGCTGTGGGGATGGCTGTTGTGGCAGGCCACGCAGGAGGGGCTGACCGCTCGGTCGGCGTAGATGGCCTGGAAGTAAGACTGCTCGCCGCGCTTCACGGTTCCGGTCACTGAGCGTTCCGGATGATCCCGCAGCATTTCCAGCCCCCGCTTCTCCGTTGGGCTGTCAGGCGCATTTTTGGGATTGATCGGCCAGAGACTGATCAGGCGATAACGGATTTTGGAACCGGTTGTCGCAGCCAACTCGCTCGATTCGATCAGAAACTGGGCCGGGAGAGGCAGGACGTCTTTCTTGGCGCGCCAGTCTTCGGCAGCCTTGGTGCCTCCGCCCTTTTGCAGACGTTCGACGACATGGATCGTATAAAACGTCCGGTCGGCCTCGATCACGGAGTGCAAATAGTCGGCGACCGTTTCCGGCGGTATCCCCGGAGGATCCGCTGCAAGAGAAGCGGCCGCGAGCAGGAGACAACCGACAGCAAGCATCACGGTTCCGACGGAGACGATCCTGATCATGTGACCTCCTTTCGGTGAGGACAGCCTCAATCGTAAGCATAGACCTCCAGCCACCGAGAGGCAAATTGCGGCTTCTTGGATTGCATTTCCCCAAGCCTCTTTAGTAGCGTGTGCCGCACATGATTACGGAATTCGTGGTGACCGCCGGAGAGCAGCCCAAGCGGCTGGATGTGTTTCTTGTCAACCGTGAACGGGACATGTCCCGCTCACGGTTGCAACGGCTCATCGAACTCGGACGCATTCGTATCAATGACCAGGCCGTCAGACCCAGCCAGAAGATCAAGCCGGGCGACAAGATTACGATGGATGTCCCGAAGCCGGAACCTCTCGAGCTGCAGGGCGAGGCGATTCCGCTGGAAGTACTTTTTGAAGACGAGCACCTGCTGCTCCTCAACAAACCGTCGGGCATCGTCGTGCATCCTGCACCGGGAAACTGGACGGGAACGCTGGTCAATGCCCTGCTGCATCACTTTCAAACATCCGGAGGGACTGTCTCGACGATTGGTGGTAAGGAGCGGCCAGGGCTCGTCCATCGATTGGATAAAGAGACATCGGGTGTAATGGTCATTGCCAAGACGGATGTCGCTCACCGGCATCTGGCAGCGCAATTCAAACAACACACCATTACTCGCGTATACGAAGCGCTTGTCTGGGGCGTACCAAAGAAGGGCCACGGGCTCATTGAACTGGCGATTGGCCGCGATTCCAAAGAACGCAAAAAGTTCTCGGCCCGTACGGCTCGACCGAAAGACTCGGTGACCGAGTACAAGGTCGATCGCCGATTCGGCAAGACTGTGGCACATGTGCTTCTCTACCCGAGGACCGGACGCACCCATCAGCTCCGTGTCCACCTGGCTTCGCTCGGTCATCCGATTCTGGGCGATCCGACCTATGGAGGCCGAAAGGTTTGCAGCGTGAACGGAGTGGAAGTTCCTCGCGTCATGCTGCATGCCCGAACGCTGGGATTCCGTCACCCCGTGACGGGGGAAGTGTGCGAATACGAGCGTCCAGCTCCATGCGACATGGAACGGCTGATGCGGGAGTTCGAACACGGTGTCGATCTCAGGCGGATGACCGAAACTTGACAGTCATTGCCCGACTCGATTAGGACGACACTATGCAAACCGGTGAGGTACTCGATGCGATCGGCGGCCTCTCGTCCCAGCTGAAGGCCTATGCGGCCAAATTGCCGGCAATCGTACAGTTGACCGTTGTTCCGACGGGCATCAAGCCAAAGCCTGAAGCAGTCGATGACTATGAAGCCATCGTCTCGCGATTCCGCAATCAGAGCGCCGGAACGGCCTATAAAGGATTGAACGAGGCCTTCGTCGAATCGCTCGAGGCGTTCGAAGTCGGCAAGCTTCTGGGATCCGTGCAGCCCTTGCTCGCCGTCCTCGATCATTTGGAACGGATGCAGCGAGACCAGGAAATCACGGCCGATCAGGCGGATGCTCGGCGGATCGCTGAGTATCGTGCAGGGCTGAACAAAATTTTACCGGGGAACAAACCGGAGTTGGATGGAGCCGGACGAGGCCTTTGAGCTTTTCTCAGTGCCCCATTTTAGGGCCTGTGGCGTTCTCACCCTGAGAGACTAACTTAAACCGCACCGTGGACCCGCAGTGCGGGCATTTTGCGCGCACCGTCTCCTCATCGAGCGATTCGTACTCGCTGGGCTTCAGCCACATGAGTTGGAAGCACTTGGGGCAGCTACGGACTTGCGTTGCCATTTATTTCCTCGTACACTAGCTTCCGCAGGATGTTGCATCCGGCCGCCATGATCTGCGGCGGCCTGACAGAAAGGGCTCAGACAGCGACCCATCAAGGATATCCACCGGGAGCCTACTCTAGTACAAGATGCCCGCCACCCTCAAGACCGCCATTACATTTTCCGAAAAAAAGGAATTGGAAGCTTCGCAGCTCTTGAAACTGTTTCACCAAGCGCCTTGGGCAAAGGACCGCACACTTGAGGATGCGAAGGAGATGCTGCGCCATACCGATGTGGCGTTATGCGCCTGGGATGGTGACCAATTGATCGGCTTTGGGCGCGTGCTGACGGACTTCACGTATCGGGCCACGATCTGGGACGTCATCGTGGACAAAGCCTATCAAAAACAAGGGCTAGGAACGGAAATCGTGCAACGCATCTTGAACCATCCTCGGCTCAAACGAGTTGAATTGTTTTGGCTCTGCACAAGGCGGCCGGGGTTTTACGCGAAGTTAGGTTTCACTGCCAAGGAACAGACCGGCATGGTGTGGACACGATCCAAGCAAGCACGGCAGGAGTGAGTCGTTTCCTGTCAACGGCTGCGCGCAGAGTAGCACACTCCGCGCACAGCGCCGATGACCGCTAAAAGAACAACTTCACGCCGAATAAGAATCCAAACGAAGACGCGTTCCAGTCATTGATCCGCACATTGGCGACGGTCGCGTGGCCGTCGTTCCGCTTGTAGGCCATTTCCCCATTCAGGGCAAATCGGTTTGTGATCATCCAGTCGGCTCCCCATCCGAGGCGCCAGGCAAAGTTATTACTCGGAGAAATTCTTGCGATGTTGCGGTCTTCACCAAAGCTGTTCACATTCACGCCGAAGCCCATGTTGACATAGGGGACAATCGGGCCGATCCGGACTGGACGCAGTTCGATGGTGGGCAGGACTGACACGGTATCTTGATGTCCGAGACTCACCGAGGGTCCCTCCGTGCTGATGCTATGGCGCTCCCATTCGAGCATCATCCCAACCAATAGCCAGTTATTGAGACTGTACATGGCCTGGAAATTGACGAGCGATCCGACATCCGTCGAGGTGCCAGGCGTCAATTGCTGCGTCAACGGTGCGAAGCCGGCTCTCATGCCGAGGTAGACCTTGCCCGGCTCAGTGCCGCCATCTTTCATTGCCGGTTCTTCTGCACGAACCTGACTGGCGCCGAGACCAACCAGCAGCGCAATGACCAACAAGAGATTGGCACTCCAACCGAGACGCGTTACAACAAGCATAAACACCCTCCTCTAAATGGAATTAGGACACAACACTCTCTCTTATCCCTCGACAGCGCCGCAAAATCAACTTATTTTACCTGTCAGCCCTGACAGACGGTATGCGTCGCTCGAGACATTTTGTCCACGCGGAATAACCGGTGCATCGCTGGCAACTGACCGTGACGTGGGATTCTTGGACGAAGTCAATTGGCAGCGAGCGGCTGCCGTGACCGTTTGGGCGAGAGCACAATCGAGATGAAAAAAAGCAGCGTCGAAAGCAGGACGATCGCAGGCCCGGAAGGAATGTCCCAGAAGGCAGAGAGCAGCACGCCGGCGACTGAAGAGGCAATCCCGATGATCAGCGAATACCACGTCAACGTCGAAAGGCTGTGGGTTAGCTGGTAGGCGGTCGACGCCGGGATCAGGACCATGGCAAATACTAAAATAGCTCCAACAGTCTTGAGGGACACCACCACGGTCAATGCCACCAAAGTCAGTAGGAGGAAAAACATCCGCCGGGCCGGCACGCCGGAGGCCTCGGCCATTTCTTGATCGAATGCGATAAAATACAGCTCCTTCGAGAACAGCAAAATACTTCCCACCACGACGACGCTTAAGCCACCAATGGTTTGAAGCTCCTCTGGCGTCACCGACAACACGTTGCCGAACAGGTATCCGTAGACCTCGGCATTGTAGGTCTTCATGAGGCCGATGAAGAGGATGGCGAGGGCCATCGTGGTGGTGTAGAGAATGCCGATCGACACATCGAGTTTCATCGTCCCTTTTTCCTCTACCCACCCGCTGATCCAGACGGTCACAAGCCCGAACAGGATGGCGAGCAGCAACGGCGGCCATCCCATCAGATAGGCCAGCGCTACGCCCGCGAATGCGGCGTGCGCAGTGCCCGCCCCAACGAACGCGAGCCCGCGCAAGACGACAAACACGCCGATCAGCGAGCATAGGCCTCCCACCACCGCGGCAGCCAGCAGCGAGCGTTGCATGAAGTCGTATGTGAGAAGGTCCAACACGACGTTCGCTAATGATGGTGGTAGTCTTCGACGATGATGAGGTCTTTGTCGGTGATTACGAGGTCCTTGCCGTAGACTTCTCGAAGGATATCTGCTTTGAGCACGTCGGTCGGCGGCCCCGCCGCATAGAGACGGGTTTTCAGGAGAATCAAGCGGTCCACTCGCGCACGAATCATGTTGATGTCATGGGTGACGAGAAGGACCGTCAAGCCCAACTCCTGATGAAGATGCTCGATCAACTCGAGTACATTGTGTTGCGTCGTGATGTCTAGGCCCGTGGTCGGCTCATCGAGCAGCAACACCTGTGGTTGCTGGGCAAGAGCGCGCGCAATGAAGACGCGCTGCTGCTGTCCGCCGGATAAATGGCCCAACGCCGTATCCTTGTGTCCCTCCATCCCGACATGCGCGAGTGCCTCCATGGCAATCTTTCGATCGGCGGTCCCGGGGCGTTTGAATAATCCCATGGCTCCATAGCGGCCCATCATGACCGTCTCGAGCACCGTCACGGGAAAATTGCGATCGACAACGCCTTTTTGCGGAAGATAACCGATCTTGGCCCGGTGGTGGCAACGCAGTTCTTCGCACGCGCAGTCAAAAATATGGAGGTGTCCTTCGAGCGGAGCCATTAACCCGAGGACCGCCTTGCAGAGCGTGGTCTTGCCCGATCCATTGGGACCGATCACGCCGACGAATTCTCCGCCGCCGATCGTCAATGTCAGATCTTTAAGTGCGATCACCCCGGGGAAACCAAACGAGGCGTGATCGAACCGGATGAT
>DASTFK010000271.1:0-2684 GCA_035719945.1 Nitrospira sp. | reverse complement strand
TAGTGGGGCGACCATCTGGGCCGGATGGTTTCAGGCGCCGAGCGTGTCACATCCGCACGGTAGCACGAAAACGGGGACGATAGAGACTAGCATCTATTCCGTGGCGACGGGCAGCCGCTGGGAAGTGTCCCAGTCGGTGCGCGTCAACGCCGCGACGACGAGGCATTTCGACCTGCGAGTCGGGCGATAGCCTGCGCGAGCGTGTTTGCAGCCACAGGCTTCGCCAAATGGGTTTGAAATCCTGCCATGTGGACGCGGCGAACATCCTCAAGTCCGGCGTGTGCGGTGAGTGCCACGGCCGGAGTCTGGCTCAGGTCGTTTTCCAGCATCCTGATCTTGCTGATCAGGGCGTAGCCATCCTCAAGCGGCATAGCGATATCGCTGATCAGAACATCGGGTCTGAACTCCGAAATCACTTCAAGACACTGACGCGCAGACGCCGCGGCCATCACTTCGGCACCGAAGGACCTGAGCATGACGGCGAACACGTCTCGCGAGTTTTCCTCATCGTCGACCAAGAGAATACGCAGTCCATGGAGGTCCACGCTGGCATGTCTCTCCGCCTCGTTCTCTGTCTCCGCCACGTTGGCTGTGGCAGAAATCCTTGCCGGAATACAGACCACAAACGTGGTGCCTTTGCCTTCGCCGGGGCTCTCGGCGATTATCGTGCCGCCGTGCAGTTCTACTAGATTTCGTGTGATAGCCAGCCCAAGACCAAGGCCGCCATAGGTTCGAGTGCTTGTGCCATCCAGTTGGGTGAACGCCTCAAAGATCAAAGGGATTGACTCCGGCTTGATCCCGATTCCATTGTCTCGAACCTGAAGCCGTATCTGTCCTCCGCTGGGGGACTCGATGCGGTCCAGGACATTCCAAATCGTTGCTCCCTGAGGCGAAAACCTGATGGCGTTGGTAATGAGGTTCCACAGGATCTGCTGAAATCGAACCGGGTCTGCAGAGATTCGCTTTACCGCGGGAAGGATCGTCGTTTCGATCGTCACTGACTTGCTGTCGGCAAGACTGCGAGTGGAGTCAATGGCGTCTGCGATCACTTTTGCCGGATCAAACTCCTCGATGTTCAAATTGAGTTTGCCAGCCCGAATTCTCGAGATATCCAGGAGATCATCGATCAATCGCCCCTGGGTCTGTGCGCTTTGTTCGAGAATCTCGAGGCCCCTCATGGTCTCTTCGGCCGTGAGCTTCCCGGCACGCAGCAGCTGCGTCCAGGCCAGTATTGTGGATAGGGGTGTGCGAAGCTCATGGGAGAGCATCGCCAAAAACCCGTCCGTGACTTGATTCGCCTTCTCCGCCGCTGCCCGCGCCTCTTGCTCGCTCTCGAAAAGGGCTTCGCGCTCCCTTACGATCGCTCCTAGCGATTCCTCCATTTTCTTGCGGTCGGTGATATCCGTTGATCTGCCGACGAGCAGAACAACTCTGCCGTTCGAGTCGAATACCGGTGATTTCGTGGTATGGAACGTACGCACTTCCCCATCGAACCGCGTAATCGGCTCTTCCGGGATATCCAAACGTTCTCCTGAAGAAAACACGTATTGATCGTCTCGCAGGTATTGTTGTGTGAGGTCAGGCTCAACGAAGGGCGCATCAATGATTCCAGCCAACTGCTCCTGGGTCATTCCGTAATAGGAAAGTAATGCCTTGTTTCCCCAAAGGAGCCTCGAGCCAGGCCCTTTGACGAAGACGATGTCTCCGATCGCATCCAGAATATTTTGAAAGAGCTCTTCTGACGCTCTCCTTTCCTCGCCAGTGAAAGTCAAGAATGGAGGTTTCCCGACCACTGGGCTCAGCCCTCAAAGCAATGCGTCATCCGCACCGCCCGTCTTCTCAAGAAAGGGGAAAGTCCTGCTCTTCGACGTGCTCCGATCCGAGCGTTTGTTACCGCTGGAAGAGCGTCTGCTCATGGCACATCGGCGGCTCAGTGAGCGGACCAGGCGATCTCACGCCGAGCCCATCGACGGCTGCAACGCGTCGAGTCTGGCAATGAGGTCGATGAGAATCGGGCTCGTGAGCGGCTTGGGAAGCCACAGCGTGATTTCGCTGGTTTTTTGATGGCCTTCGATCGCGCGCAGGTCGTTCGCGCTCATCGCCGAGAGGATGATCGCCAGACAGTCGTTCGCGCCGCGCCGCGCGCGCAGAGCCTGCACGACGTCGAGTCCCGTCATGTCCGGCAGCGTCAGGTCGCAGAATACGAGGACGGGACGGCACTCCTCCGCCAGCTTCAAGGCATCGCCGCCCGACGTTGCAATCGACACGTCCAGTCCGTGCTGGCGCATCAGTGCCGCCGTCGCTTCCGCGAAGCCCGCATGGTCCTCGACAAGCAATACTCGATGCCGCGCCGATTGACCCCCGGCGGGCTCTGAGCCCGTGGATGCGTCACCAGCCGGACCGCCCTTGTCGGTGTTGAGGGCTCGGATCATCTGATCAATTCTGCGGCTAGTGTATCTTAATGTCACCGAAGGCCGACCCAAGCCGTAGCATTGCGCTGTCTGGCGAGAGCCTACACCGAGGCGAAATCACGCATCAACCGCCTGCTGGCTAACGAGAAGAGTGACCTGTAACCCGTCACGAGCACGCAGCATCCTCAAGCAGTTCATCGTGGGACGCCTGGAGATGACGCCCCACCATCCGACGCGCGTGCTGTGCCGGCTGGTCTGCGCGCTGCTGCTGCT
>DASTFK010000270.1:0-6279 GCA_035719945.1 Nitrospira sp. | reverse complement strand
CGAGCAAGATCGATGGTCAACAGCAGCACGAGCGCTGCTCCAGCCCAAGCCGATTCAGAAGGCCGCGTTCTGAACCATGCGAGAAGACCGCCCAGAGCGAGTGATCCGGCCGCGGCAAACAACCCCGAATGGCTAATCGACTGGGCGATATGTTGCGCGAGTTCCGAGGGCACGGCCCATCCCTCGGAAAATATGCGTGGACCGGTCTCGGTGGCGAGAACTCCTGCGAGCGCAGCGAACAATGCGGCAGCCACACACCAGACACTGGTGTCGCGACGATCTGCACGCAGCACATCCACCCCACTCGCGGCCAACATCGCCACCGCGAACGTGGCAATGCCCATCAATTTTTCTGGATACCGGAAGGCGGACCAGAGCGGCATCCATTCGTAGAAAACCTCGTAGAGTCCACCATAGGACCCCATCGCCAGGATAAGACTCAATGCAGCCAAAACGGCGAATACCCGCATGTCACGACGCCGCCGACAGGCAGCCACGGCCAGACCGATCAGGATGGGCCCAAGATAGAGACTTTCGGCCCAGAGGCCTGACGGCCCGCGCCCCTGTTCCTGTGGGTGAAAAAGGGCTTGAGCAATCTGATCGCTGCGGCTGGTGTCTCCGATCGGCGCCACCATCAGCGTAACAAACCGCAGCGGATGGGTCGACCAGTGTATGGCCTCGGCATGGAACGAGGATGCCTCGGCCCTATCGCTGTGCTGATATCCCACCCAGGCGGGTGCAAGCTGAATGGCGGCGACCAGTACTGTGAGGCTTGCCACAACGGCCAGCCGTCCGAGTCCGAGTCCGACTTGCCGCATCCCTTCCGCCTGCAGAATCGTCCAGATGAAGGCCACGAAGCCCACATAATAGGCTGTCTGAATATCGCCGTTGAGAATGATGCTGGCCCACACCAGCCCTGCCCAGACCAGCCAGGTCATCCGGCCGGTTCTACACGTTCTCTCGAGCGCATAGAGGAACAGAGGCAACGCGCAGGTCGAGTACAGATAGAGCAGGTTTTCTGTCAGCGACATCACGTAACCGGAACAAGAGAATCCGATCGATCCGATCGCGGCGCCGCTCCGCGAAATTCCCAAGCTGCGCGCCAGGAAGAACGTCCCCGCCGCGCCCATCAGACAGCAGAGCAGCGTCGCCAATCGGTACGCATCCTGGACCGGCAACAGCCAGTACAGAAGAGTGAAGGGATGGAACACGCCCATCACAGTCAGTGAAATCAGCGGACGACCGAGCCCCTCATAGGGAAACCACTGAGGCAGCTCCCCTTGCGAGAGACGATCGAAGATGTACTGTTTGAGGGGAAGAAAGAGTTGAAAGGCGTCCCGTTTGATCAGGACCAACCCAGGCAGCCAGAGTTGGACGTAGACGAGCAGCACCAGGCCGAGGACCGCGGCCAGCGACAGGTAGTCCGCCCGTGCTAGTGCTGCCAGGAGCGATCCCTCTGCGCGCCGCTCGGTCGCGGACACAGCCGGCTGCACCCACGCTCCCGCCTGGAGGCTTCGTGTCTCGTCTTGCTCGGGCATGGCCCCTTGATACACGGACCCGTCAACGGCTGGAGTCTAGCAGGATTGCAAGTGATGGCAAGGAAATGACTGGTTCGCTGTCAGCTATTGAGCGATCGGGAGAGAAGGTTTTTGCCCCGCGACTCTGCGCTTCGCCTGCTGGATCCGCTCTTCCTGGGCTGGATCTCCCATCCCTTGCTCGCGAAAGCGATCCATCAGCTTGAGGTTGGTCGGATCGAGCTCCAACGCATGGAGCCAGGCTTCCCGCGCATCGGAGAGGCGTTGCTGTTTCGCGTAGATGTCGCCGAGATGCTCGTAAATGACCGGGTCGTCGCCGACGAGCGCCGCGGCACGCTTTAATTCCACCAGCGCTTCCGCCACCTGGCCCGACTTGAAGAAGGCCCAGCCAAGGCTGTCCACATAATAGCCGTTCTCTGGCTTGAGAGCGACGGCTTGTTTCGTGAGAGAGACCGCCTGATCCATTCGGATGCCACGCTCCGCGTAGCTGTAGCCGAGATAATTCAGTGCATCGGCGTGATGTGGATCGAGTTTGATGGCAGTTTCCATTTCCTGGACCACGTCATCAAACCGGTTCAGCTTGTCGTAGGCGGTTCCCAGATTGAAATGGAGGTCCGCATTCTTCGGATTGTGACGAATCCCTTCCAGAAAGACTTCCGCCGACTTGTCGTACTGTTCCTGTTGAAGATAGGCGAGTCCTTGCACGATATGGGATTCCGGCTGTTTTGGATTGAGCGCGATGGCCCGCCCTAGATGCTCGTTCGCTTCGGGGAATTGTTTCAGACGGTAATGCAGCACGCCCAGGTGAAGGTGTCCTTCGAAGAAGGTCGGCTCGAGCTGGACGTTGAACGCGTAGGTCTCTAACGCCTTTTGGGTATCTTTGGATTCTTCATAGATGTAGCCGAGGTAGTCCCGGACTTTCACCTCCGCCGGTCGCACCTTGAGGATGCCGTTCAGACGATCAATGGCCTGAGCGTACTCCTTCTGCTCGCCATGGATGAGAGCCATCCGCAGCTGCGCGTCCAGATCCGACGGATCCTCGGCAAGGAGGTCTTCCAGTTCTTTTCTCGCGCCCTGGTAATCCTTGGCGTCGACATAGATCCGCACGAGTTGGTGTCGGATTTCACGGTTACGAGGATTGACGTGCTGCAGATATTTCTTCAACACCGCGACGGCCTGGTCCTTCTCGTGCCGGGCCTCATGCATGGAGGCCAGCGCCAAATACGCCGGCTCGAACGCCGAATTCACGGTGATGGCGCGCTCAAAGCTCGCCATGGCGTCATCCACTTTCCCCACTTCCAGCAGGATGCGCCCTAAATGGTAATGCCCGATCGCATTGTCGGGTGCTCGGGCGATCCCGGCACGCATCGCCTGCTCCGCCTCGGCCGGACGCTTGAGGTTCAGCAGCAAGAGCCCCTTGGTAAAATACGCCTCGCCGGACTCGGGCTCCAGCTCGATGGCCCGATCGAGAACGCTCAAGGCCTTCTCACCCTTGCCAGCCTGGGCCATAATGCCGGCCATGTGGGTAAGCATGCGAGCATCGTCGGCATTGCCATCCGCCACTTCCTCTGCATACCGCAGCGCGTTGGGCATGTCCCCGAGCGAGAAATGCAGGGTCGCGAGCCGCGCCTTGACCGACAAGGCCGTGGGATCGGCCTTCAGAGCCGCCTGATACTCTTTGAGCGCCTGTTCCGAATTCTGTGCGAGTTCCGCTTGATAGCCCAACATGAAATGGTAGGCGGCGGTGGCATCGGCGGGCCGGGCGGCTGACGTCGCAGGCTTGGACGCTTCCGCCGCTTCACCCGATCGCGCCAACTTCGTGGGCGGAGGCGAGGCGCAGGCCAAGAGGACACTCAGGGACATGAGACCGCACACGCAACGCACCGACCGTCCATCCACTACGGTGCCGTGCCATCCGTTCCGTGTCATAGGACGAACCAGCGGTAATTCATGAGGTGAGCCGAGAACACTCAACGATTATACGAACCGGTCATGGCAGGGTCAAACGACTTCACGATTGTCGAGACTTTCAAACTTGGCGTAGCGGTCATGGAAGAACAGTTCCTTCTTTCCGATCGGGCCGTTGCGATGCTTGCTGACAAGAATGTCTGCAATTCCTTTGCGTTCGGAGTTCTGATCGTAGACGTCTTCGCGATAGATGAACATCACGACGTCGGCGTCCTGCTCGATTGCGCCGCTCTCCCGGAGATCCGCCAGCATCGGGATCGGCGGCTTCCTCGCTTCAACGGCCCGGCTGAGCTGGGAGAGGGCCACGACCGGCACGTTCAACTCCTTGGCCAACGCCTTGAGCGACCGGGAGATGTCTGAGATCTCCTGTTGGCGGGACTCGGCATCGCTCCGCCCCTGCATGAGCTGCAAGTAGTCCACGATCAGCAAGTCGAGACCCCGCTCCGCCTTCAACCGGCGGGCCTTGCCGCGCATTTGCTGGACGGTGATGCCGCCCGTATCGTCGATATAAATGGGGGCCTGCTCGAGACGGCCGGCGGCTTCCGCCAGACGCCACCAGTCCTCCTTCTGCAGTTTGCCGGTGCGGAGCGCATGGGAATCGACACGCGCCTCAGAACTGAGCATGCGCAACACGATTTGGGGCTTCGACATTTCGAGACTAAAGATGCCTACCGAGGTTCCCGCATGAAGCGCCGCATGAGCAGCCATGCCGAGCACGAGACTTGTCTTGCCCATGCTGGGCCGTCCAGCGATTACTATAAGATCGGAGGCTTGAAGCCCTGCCGTGATGTCGTCGAGGTCGTAGAACCCGGTTGGAACGCCCGTCACATGCTCTTTTCTCTTCGAGAGCTTATCGACCAGATCGAGGCTCTCCTTGATGATGGCATTGATTGGACTGAAGGACCGGTCCAACTTTCCTTGCGCGATGCTGAAGACCGAGCGTTCGGCAAAATCGAGCAACTCATCGATCGGAGCCGTCCCTTCGTACCCGCGGGTCAACACCTCCGTCGAGGTGTTCAACAGCTCGCGCAGCAAGGCTTTGTCTCGGATGATCTTGCTGTGGTAACGGATGTTCGCCGAGCTCGGAACCAGTTGCACCAACTCCGCCAGATAGGCGGCGCCGCCGACGGCTTCGAGCTCGCCTTGCGCCTTGAGGCGCTCGGTCAGCGTAATATGATCGATGACTTCGCCGCTTTCGGATAGCTCGAGCATCGCGCGGTAAATCTTGCGGTGCGCCGTCCGGTAGAAATTCTCCTCCACAATCAGTTCCATGGCTTTCGCCATCGCCTGATTGTCCAACAAGACGGCGCCCAGCACGGACTGTTCCGCTTCCAGGTTCTGCGGCGGGAGACGCGGCTGCGACAGATCGATGCCCGGCATAGATTTCATTTCGAGCCTCCCCGTCGCCGATGGGATCGGCCTGAGGCCATCAATGCCGCACGTGACATTTTCTTCATGACCGGCCGGTGGGGACGTCCGTTCCGTCGCGCATGCTGAACCCCAATCTTCTCGAAGAGGGCGACATGGTCCTGATCGACTCCCGGCGCCTCCACGACGATCAACGCATTCGCGCCTTGCGCCTGTGCAGCCGCGAGCGCGTTCGACACCAACGTCTGCTCGGTTCCTTTGATGAGCAGTTGAACCACCCGGCGGCGCCCTTGCCGCAGCTTTTTCGCGAGGTCAATCACCGCCCGTGCGGATCGACGCGGCCCGGCCACCACATATTCAATCCGCGCCTCTTCCGCGTCGGCCTGAGGCCATTCCACGGCTCTGAAGAGATGATCTACATCCAACGCAAAGCCGGTCGAGGGAAGATTCCGGCCAAATCGGCCGATGAGATGGTCATATCGTCCGCCGCCTCCCAACTCGGCGCCGACCCCGGAGGCGAACACGTCGAACACGACGCCGTCGTAGTAATCAAAGCCGCGGAATTCACCGAGATCGAGCAGTAAGGCGTCGCGATGGCCGGCCGCGCACAAGAGGTGATAGAGCTGGGAAAGTCGATCAAGCGGCGCCAACAGAGCCGGATCGCCGGCAGCGAGCACGCGGCCACGCTCCAAAACCTCTTCCTGCCCGGTGAGTTCCGGCGCTTCTCGAATGGCCTTGGCCGCGGATTTGGCTATCCGTTCACCCGCCAGCAGCTCTTCGAGCCGCGGCAGGTCTTTCTTGGCCGCCGCCTGCTCGGCGCGCTTCTGTCCTTGCGGCGAAAGCCCGGAGCGCATCAGCAGTCCTTTGATGAATCCGACGTGACCGAGTGCAATCGTGACCGACCCCAGACCAATCGCCTGGAGACATTCAATGAGCAGACTGATGATTTCATAGTCGCCCGACACATCGTCCACGCCCACCAGCTCGGCGCCGACTTGAAAGATTTCCCGTCCGCGTCCGGCGTGCTCCGGTTCATACCGGAACACCGACGTACGATAGGAGAGCCGTTGAGGAAGCGCGTCGCCGGTGAGGCCCATGCCGATCGTCCGCGCCACCTGAGCCGTGGCGTCGGGACGTAGCAACAGCGTCCGCCCCGTGGTTCGATCGATGAACTGATAGCAGGTTTCCAGCAGCTCTGCCTCGAGTCCGGGCGCCAGCACGTCGAGGTATTCGAATGTGGGGAGAATGATCTCGTCGTAGCCCCAGGTCGACACCTGCTCGAGCAACTGCGCCTCGAGACGGCGGACCTGTTTGGCGGCACGCGGCAAGATCGTCGCCATGCCGACCGGGACGAGTGAGCGTTCACGCGACGAGAGCGCGTGCGCCGGCGTAGGGCGCGGCTTCGGAG
>DASTFK010000269.1:0-6673 GCA_035719945.1 Nitrospira sp. | reverse complement strand
ATTGGTGTTGCCGTGGCGGATTCCCGTGGCGCTCATACTTTGGAGCGCAGGGATTGCGATCGCGCTGGCCGCGCTGTTCGAATTTCTCCGGGCAAAGACCACGGTCAATCCACTCACTCCTGAAGCGGCGTCTGCCATAGTCACCTCAAGCATCTACCGCTACAGTCGTAATCCCATGTACGTGGGTTTACTGCTTGCGCTCATCGGATGGGGCGTGTGGCTTTCACACCTCTTGGCATTTGCGCTGCTCCCCTTCTTCGTAGTGTACATGAATCGCTTTCAGATTGAACCGGAGGAGCGGGCGCTCTCGACGAAATTCGGAGGACTCTTCAGGGATTATCGGCGTTCAGTTCGTAGATGGTTGTAGGGTGCGTCGGCGAGGTTCAAGCACCAATACCCTGGTTCAGGTCGGTATCACGCCATATATCTAGGAGTTCCTACGCTTCCGCGGCGGCTTCGCTGGAGGGTTCTTCGGACGTCAGCCAGGCAAAGGCCTCCTCGAATTCACGGAAGGCTTTGAGTTGGTAGCCGCGATTGGTTGCGCAGAGTTCGAGAAATGCTGCCCGATCAAAGTTGTCTTTCGGACGGGTCAACACTGCCACCCGGTTCTCAGGGGTGACACCGACAGAGCCAAGATCTCTCGCCAGCGTCCAGACGTCTAGCACGGTGGAATGCGAGCTCGCTTCACGGCAATCGAAAAGAATGTGCGTCATATTTTCCAGTTTGCAGGTTTCCATCAACTCACTCAACATGCCACGGCTCGCATTGAGATCTATCTCACCCGTGATGTCGGTTTTCATGAATTCCCGGATGGGAATCACTCGGACATCGTACGCCATCTAGGACCTGCACCTGAGAGACAATCCTTGACCTCCATCAACTCGACACGAGAGAGGGAGAGAGTAAGACCCCTTTCATGCAAAGATCAAGAGGCGGCTCAGTATTCAAAAGCGACATGATAGAGGGCCGGAACCATCTCGACCCCCAACTGTTCCAGCTTCGCCTTCATCGGCGTGACGCTCTTCTCATAGGCCTTCCAATACACCTCTTCGTTTTCCCATAACGCCACATTGATGAAGTTGTACCGGCTCTCAGGCTTGATGCTCCGATGGAACTTTCCGCTAATAAACCCCTCTTGCGACGTGATGTTTGTTTTGACGTCCTGCCACCACTTCACGAACTCGTGTTCCTTGCCGTGGGGCACCGAAAAGACGTTGATCAACGTGACTGCCATATGATCTCCGTTCTTCTGGGGCCGTAGCCATTTAGATAACGGTCACATCGCGACGCCGCCTCCGGCCTGGATGGTATCACCGGTGATCCACCCCGCCTCGTCGCTCACGACAAACGACACAACCTGAGCAATATCTGCCGGTGTGCCGAGTCGTCCGAGCGGAGACGCCTGCACGCCGATCGTTCGGAACTGGGGGTCGCTCAGCATGTCCGTCTCCGTATAGCCGGGAGAGACCGTGTTCACCGTGATGTTCTTGGCGCCAAGCTCCTTCGCCGCCACCTTGGTAAAAAACTCAAGGGCCGACTTGCTGGCACCATAGATGCTGATGCCTGGGAAGGCCAACTTCGTCCCACCGGTGGAGATATTCACGATGCGGCCTCCATCCGCCATATGTTTTGCCGCCTCCTGAAGCGCAAAGAACTGTCCCTTCGCATTGACGGCAAACATCCGATCGTACTCTTCTTCGGTAGTGTCGACGATCGGTTTCGCCCAGAAGATCCCGGCGTTGTTGATGAGAATATCCAGGCGCCCGAAGGCCTTTTTCGTTTCCTGAAACAGCCGCCGGATGTCATCGACCTTGCTCACGTCTGCCTGAACGGCCCTAGCAATCCCGCCATGGGCTTTAATGCCGGCCACGACTTTCTCTGCCTCGTCCGCGCTCTTCGTGTAGTTGACCACGATGGCAGCCCCATCCTTGGCCAGCCGCTCGGCAATGCCTCGTCCGATTCCGCGCGATGCGCCCGTCACCACCGCTACCTTTCCTTTGAGTGAAGCCATGACACTCCTCCTCTCGCGTGAGAACCTCTGAGTCTACGCTGTTCCGTATACCACAGACAGACGCATAGACTGTTCCAACTTCATCACATCGTGACAATTCGCAAAAGCCTGACAAACTTGAAGAATTGCTCTGGATGGACGGGATGATCATTCAAGCAGCGGCGAGTGCCGACGGAGACAATGCCGTCATCTCGGCAGATGCCGAATCATCGGCTCGAACGATCGGTTGGTGGTCAGGATGCGATTAACTCGCAAGGGCGACCGCGTGATCGATCGCATATTGCTCGAAAGACCGCGCCCGCTTCCCAGTCAGCGTCAATACATCGCCGGTCACGCCGGCCGTCCAGCCTTGCCGCACCGGGAGAAAGATCGAGGCGAGGAATGCCGCATAGTCGCGCGGGAGACCCGCCCGGGTCGCCGTTTGAATGAACGTGTCG
This sequence comes from Nitrospira sp., assembly GCA_035719945.1. Classification (GTDB taxonomy): domain Bacteria; phylum Nitrospirota; class Nitrospiria; order Nitrospirales; family Nitrospiraceae; genus Nitrospira_C. The sequence goes on along the minus strand of DASTFK010000269.1, from coordinate 4,225 downwards.
TCATCGACCGGCGTATAGGTGAGCTTGCAGTCGGCCACTTTTGAGATGACGGTTGCGGCGTCATAGTAGCCCAAGGCCTCCGGGCCGGTCAGGTTGAAGGCATTGCCGTCGAAACGGTCGGTCATCAATACAGCGGCGGCACTGGCCGCGACATCGCGAACGTCGATGAAACTCGATCGGCCTTCACCGGCTGGAACGGCAACCACTCCCCGTTTGATGCCATCGAGCCAAACAGTATGAAAATTGTCTGCAAACCAGTTGGGGCGAAGAATCACGAAAGGGATGCCTGTGCGGATGAGAAACAGTTCGACCTGCCGATAGGGAATCTTTTCATCGGCATCGACGCCAATGGCGGTTTGGAGGACGACTTTAACCCTTCGATCGGCTGCTGCTTGAATGACCGGCTGGAGACATTCCACAGCGTTCGTGTACCCGCCCGGCAACAAGACAAACGCACGATCAACTCCATCGAAGGCGGTCTGGTAGCTCTTCGGATCTGCGTAGTCAAAGCGCACGATCTCGGCTCCCGCGACCAGCGTCGTGTGTCGAGAGGCCGCTTTCACTTGTTCCTTCGCCGCAACCAGTTCAGTCACTAGCGGAGCGCCCACGTGGCCCGTTGCACCAAGGACAAGAATCTTTCCGGACATACAGCGTGCTCTCCCTACCTAAATTGTAACCCTGCCATCGAAGACCATCACTCGGGGGTTCCCTTGTGGCAAGCAGTGGTCGCGAGTCGTATCCTGAATGTGTACGAAGGAGGTGTTATGCTGACCGTGCACATGGCCCTCGTTGGTATGGCGGTTTCCACTCTCCTGATGTCTTCAAGCAACCAGAGCGTGGCTGCTGAGACCCCTCCGCCCAATGCAGATACGAATCAGCCGCGTCAACTGGAAGAATTCAAACCATTGACGGGACTTGATAACACTCCAAAGGGAGGCACGCTTCCAGGCGGTACCTTGCCGGGCGGCACACTTCCGGGAGGAACGCTTCCCGGCGGCACATTGCCCGGAGGCACCATGCCAGGCGGCACGTTGCCTGGCGGAACCCTTCCTGGAGGAACAGTCCCTGGGGGAACCCTTCCGGGGGGGACCGTCCCAGGCGGCACACTGCCTGGCGGCACGTTGGCCGGCGGCCCGCTATAACACATGAGCTCGAATACATGAGCTTCCTGATGAAACCATTCATGATTGCAGCCGCAATAGTCGTGACGCTTGCCTCGCCGGCCTGGGCGGAGGAAGAACCATCGCCGCAACCCAGCAAGGGATCGTTGCGGGTCCAAGATCTGCCCAAGCCAATCCCCGAGCTGCTCGACAAGATTCAGCAGCTGAGCAGAAAGATTGAGCCCGAAATCTCACGGATGGGCAGCACGCTCGGCCAAGAACTCAAGGTGACTGTCAAAAAACTCTGCGATGAGCTCCAGTGTCAGGACCGATCGGAATCCAAGTAGCCCTTCCAGCCTCCTCGGGTCCCGATTCTTCCCCCGCCCAAACAATGACCGCGCTGTGATGCGCTTCTTCAGGGATTTCGCGTAATGCTTCGTGGATGTGTATGGGCAGGAGGCGCCAAATTGCCGTCCTGCTGTGCGTGCCAGGACGTCGCCGCTGGTTGACGACTCTCAGCCGCTTGCTAAGCTTGAATGAGCGGTGGCTTTTGATTCATCGACCCGGAGGACGCCATGGACAGCCCACGATATGCGTATGCCGTGATTGGACTTGTTCTCCTTCTCGGCGGATGCGGAGGCGGAGGAACAGTCTTTGCCCTGAAAGATCCCACCTATGCGATGAAACCGACATCGGTGACGGTCATCACCGGCGGATCCGAAGAATCAGATCTGAAACTCGCGGAGTATCTCACTCAGGAACTTAGAGATCGGACCCAGCTTAAAGTCATCGGTCAGGAGGAAGTCAGCCAAGCGGTCGCCAGTTATCCGATTGCGGTCAAGACGGTGGAAGAGAAAAACGGCGAGGTGGAATGGGTAGATCCGTCCGAGAAACCGCGCCTCCAAAAGATCCAGGCGAAACTGAAAACGAACTATGTGTTCGTGGTCTGGAGCAAACGCCTCAAGCAAACCTCCTATTGCTCGAACCGCGGCGGGTGTTCGAATACCTATTCCGCCGACGTCTATGGGAACATGCTCGAATACCCGGGCGGCCAGATCGTGTCCCACACCGCCTTTAATCGGCGAAACAGCGATAGCGTGCTGGCCCTGTTCCGGTCCAAGGGCTACTACGTCGACGAACTGCTCAAGAAGTCCGCAGAAGATATTGTGGACGAGTTCATCAAGGTCACCAATACCGGCAAGGGGAAATAGCAAGGGAGGCGTCTGTGCACCGTTCATCCGTGATGCGATTGGGAACCATCATTGGACTCATCGTCGCTCTGAGCGGCTGTTCAACCTTCCATCTGACCCAGGAACCCTTTCAGCCGAAAGGCAAGAAACTGGCCGTCATCGCAGGGATGACCAACGACAGCTCGATGAGCATAGCCAAGAGCTTGGGCGACGAACTGGGACAAACGAGCATGTTTCAAGTGTTGTCGCAAAAGCAGGTCGCTCAGGCCATTCCCAATTATCCACAGTTGGTGAAGGGTCCTTACAAGTCGGCCTACTTCGAAATCGACGTGGATTACGCCAAGACGGACATGGCACGCGTGAAGGAACTGCAGCAGCACCTCGGCGTGGATTATCTGTATGTACTCTGGGCGCCGGCTACTGTTTCGCACGGTAACTCGGGTTGGTTTTCGAAACACTATCTCGTGACGCAGATCGTCGCTCAACTGTTCGAATCTCCAGGCGGCAAGGAGGTCGCGCGCGGCCAGTATGCGGTCCGGGTGGACGATCAGACCCATCAGGTCCTATCGGATGACATGCGCCGTGTGGCGCTGGAAATGGCCGAGAAGACCCACACCTTGAAGTAACCAGCCCCGCTGCCTCGGACTCTCTGCTGCTCGATCGGTTGCCCTTCAGAATGACGCTCGTCTCCTCGAGCCCAACGACCGCTCCTCGAAAAAGACCGCATCATGTCCCGATAGTGGCTCGGGAACAGCCATTGGGTCACAGCCAGACATTCGAGGCCGAACGGCAGGTAGCCGGCATACCCGAGTAATGGCATCTCGAAGAGTTGGAAGCGATGCACGGAAGGGATGGCATACTCCCAATGAGCCAGGCTCTTGGAGTTCCACATCTCCCACCACCAGCCGCAGACCAGCGCCGCGACGGCTGCGAGCCACAATGAGTTCGCGTCCCCCTGTGTGAGCCGCGAGAAGATTGTCTCTTTCCCGCTGAGGATCTGCAGGGCGGTGATCAGCAGCAGCGGCGCTACCCACACAATTGGAAATAGTGCCTGCGGCCAGGTGCCGATTCCAATCAGCCCGGCGCTTGCGAACATGACCAGAGCCCAACCCGCCCATTGCGGCTTCGGCCAGCGGAGAGTCGGCAGCCGGTCCATTCCTGCCGTGACCCCCGGCACCGAGGCCAAGAGTTCCATCGTGCTCAGCACAGCGGGCAGGACTGTTGAGAACGGCACGGTGGCGTGAAGAACATATTGCCAGGGAGTCAAGGGCTGTGGTCCGACGTAATACCAGTTCTGCACAAAGCGATTGAGATATTCAAAGCTCCACCAGAATGCCGCGCTGGCTGGAAAGAGGGCGAGCAACAGGCGCGGCCGGTCCAGCATCAGGCAGTGTCCGGCGCGGCGGAACGTCCAGCCATTGATCAAGAGGATGTAGCCGAGCCATAGAGGCGTGAAGGTGTGGGGTTGGAGGGTCGCGAACCAGGGAAAACGATTCCAGGCCAGCACCCATGAACACATCGTCAGGACTGCCCCCAGCCAGCCCCACCAGGGGAACCCACAGGCACTCCTCACCGGCTCCGGCCACGGGACGCGCGACCTTACCATTCGCACGACCACCGATCCAACCGGCAACGAAATCAGGAGTGCCAGACCAACAAAAATCGGCCAGGAGAACGGCGTGGGATGGACAAATCGGGTCTGTGGTGGAAATTCAAGATAGGGCTGGATGGGCTGACCGGCAAGGACGACGCCGAGGAGCGGTAATCCGACGAGAAGCGCCATTCCGAGGAGGATGTTCACAATCATGGGAGTCGAGTCAGATCGCTTGATCGTTCAGTATGGCGCTTGATGGACGCTTTCGCAATTGAGTCCTACGCCGGGTCATGCTGTCGGTCTTGCGCTGATCATCTGGTATCGTAGGGACGGGCACTCAT
>DASTFK010000268.1:0-8296 GCA_035719945.1 Nitrospira sp. | reverse complement strand
CTGTCATAAAATTTGATCCGACGAACTCCGGAGCCCTTCTGACCCGGGGTAACCTCTACAGAAACCGACTGCAAGGACGCCTGGCCAAGGACGATTTCGAGCAGGCCTGCGCGCTTGGGTCAATCGAGGCTTGTGAACAACTCCCGTAAGACCAGACGCCCTCTAAGCTCCTGTTAATCCAGTCGTTTTCTAGTCAGACCGTGCTGTGCCCGGTCGTATTCCCCTACGGAAGTCTGTTTGACTTCGCAGAACGGGCGCTCCTATAATGAAAAATCTGCCGTGATATCGGGTCAATAGCGGGTCAACGCCTTTCGCGGGACCCAAATGGGCAAAAGGCCTAAGCCGCTCTTGTCCAGTAGCCCATTATTTTCGCATCTTGGGCCTTCTGCGAGGTTGCAGAGATCCCGTGAAAAAGCTTAGATTGTGGCGAGTTGATTCGCTTGTGCAACTGACCGTTCTCACCTGTTAACCCCATACGCGGAGAGTAGACTGCATGACCCAATATCGCGTGCTCCCTGGGCCCGAACATTTTCTTCCTCCCGCGGCCGCCTCCATGGGCGTGTATCTCCCAAACCCGGGGGAGGCGCACATCAACGGCGTCATTGCTACCGAAGAAAAAGCCTACGAAGAAGCTGCGCGGCAGTTTCTGATGGCCAAAGTGCCAACGATTTTCCCCGGTCCGCTTGTCCTCTGGGCTTGGAACGAAAAAGCGGCGAAGAAAGCGACAGCAATTCGCCACCTCTACAACACTCTGAAAGAGTGCGTGCAGCCTGGCCAATCTCCAATGCTGATTCCCATGCCGGACTACCGACCGAAGTATCCCAAAATCAATCCTGAAGTTGAAATCAATCCGAACCACCCGAACCTGACCATCTGGCACAACAAGATCGATTGCTGCATGTTCGTCGGTGTGCATTGTCACCAGGCGAACCTGTCGCTCAAGATCATCCGGGGTGGAACCTCGTGTTACACGATTGCGATGTGCGCCCAGGCCGGCCACGAAGACGCAATGCTCTCATTCCGTGATGCATCTGTCGAAAAAATCATGAAACTGGCCGAGTGGGTAAGAAAATTAAAAGGTACGGTCAAACCACGGCTGACATCGGCCAAAAGCGGGGCTTCGAACTAAGCCGTTTGAAGCACCGTGCGCAGTGAAAGGAGGCTGGTCCATGGCAGACACACATTCAGTTATCGGGACACAAAATAAAAAGGGACAGACCTTTACTGATACCTGGAAAATGATGCACGAAGCGCCACGCACGCCGTCGTTCTTTACAGGCAGCGAGGTCATCAAGGAAGCGCTTCGGCGGGCCAGCTGCGATGTCATGATTGCCTATCCAATCACACCGCAAAGCGAAGCAGCCGCACTCATCGGAGAATTGTTTGCCGAGGGCTATATCGGCGATTACTTCCGTGGCGAGAGCGAATTCGCCGTCATGTCGCAGTGCGCCGGGGCCGCATTCGGTGGCGCGCGCGTATTCACGACGACCGCGGGACCGGGTACGATGCGGGCGATGGAAAACTTTCCGATGTGGGCAGGCGCACGCTTGCCGATCCAAATGATCGTCACCTGCCGTGGGATCAACTCGCCGCTGTCAATTCAACCGGACACATTGGAAATCGCCTATCTGCTCAACACAGGCATGCTGGTCTGGCATGCGGAAACCGCCCAGGACTTCTTTGATTGGATTCTCAAGGGATACATGGTGTCCGAGGAGCCGGACGTGCACTTGCCGCTGGCACTTTGTTGCGATGGATTCTTCGTTACTCATACAAAGGACGTCGTCAATCTGACTCCAGCCGACATGTGCTTGCCACCTTACGACCCCTATCGGTCACCGGTTCCTTGCATGGATATGGAATGTCCACCGGTTCGGATGATGCGTGATCCATTCGTGATGAAGAGCAACTACATTAGCTATGCGACGCATGCCAGCTGGCAACAGGAAATTTGGGCGGCTATCGAACGCTCGCGGAAGCACACGATCAAGTGGCTCAATGGCTTGATCGATACCGAGAATACCGACGCTGATATCATGATCGTGGCATCTGGCACAGCCGTGTCACAGGGACGCGAAGCGATTCGATTGCTGGAGGACGAAGGCATTCGGTGCGGACTCGTGAAGGTCAAGACACTCCGCCCGTGGCCGGAGGAAGAAATCCGGGAAGCCACCAAGAACGCGAAGCATATCTTCGTGCCGGAGTTCAACGTGACCGGCTGGCTGGCGAAGGAGATCAAAGCCACCATTCCCAATCATCATCGGGTGCATGCAGGCCCGCATGTCTGCGGTGGCATGACCATGCCGCCGGAGATTATCGTACAGGAAATCAAGACGGCCCTTGGAATGAAGACACTCTCCCTGGCCGGTCGTGGAAGCTGAGCAGCACATATTTTGAACCTGTTCGCTCCCGCGAGCGAATCTAGAGGAGGCCATAATGAGCAAGGAACGGATCAAGATTTCAGAAGACCTTTACGACATCATGCCGTCGGACTACCAGGATCTCGTAAAGAGCGCGACCTACGGCAAGGAAGATCGCGGCTGGAAAGACATCGGCTCGTCAAAGGAACTCATCGAGCAGCACTCGCTTTGCGCCGGCTGCCCGGAGTCGATGGCATTCCGGTACATTCTGGCCTCGCTACCAAATCCCGAAGACACCGTTATGGTCGGTTCAACCGGCTGTACCAGTCTGGTGTTCCCAATGGTCGCGGTTCACAATATCCACTCGCTGTTCGGCAACCAGAATGCGATCGCATCCGGGCTGAAGCGGGCGCTGAGCGTCCGGTTTCCCGGCCGTACCAAGGACGTGGTTGTTCTCGCCGGCGACGGCGCGACCGTTGACATCGGTCTCGACATGACACTGCAGGCCTGGTTCCGTCAGGAAAAGTTCACGACCATCTGCTTCGACAACGAGCTCTATGCCAATACCGGCGGCCAGGAGAGCGGACTCATGCAGAAGGGTTTCGTCGCCAAGATGGCGCCGGTCGGCAAGCTGTTCGACAAGGTGCGGTTGCCTGAGATCGCCCGCGAGTCCGGGTGCCATTATGTCGTGAACTGTACGGTCAGCAAGCCCTCGCTCGTTGAGAAGGTCATCCGCAACGCGGTGCACATCGCGCGCGAAATCGGCCCGACCTATCTCCAGCTCTACACGCCCTGCATTCTCGAAATCGGGAAGAACAGCATGGAAGGGCTTCAGGAAATGCGGGATTCGGAGAAGCCAGCCGAGCGGTTCGCGTACAAGGAATATGTCAGCGAGCCGGCAAAGCAATTGTTGGCCGAACTCGCCGCGAAGGACAAGGAGCGGAAAACAGCGGCCAAGCAGTTGGCGGGCCAAGCGCAAGCCTGAGGAGGCGATTATGATTAAGAAACGGCTCAATATCCGTATGTCAGGCTTGGGCGGGCAAGGCGCCGTCACGGCAGCTCATGTATTGGCCATGGCCGCCAACCGGGACGGGAAGTTTTCCATTTCAAATCCGTTCTTCGGCGCTGAAAAGCGGATGGCGCCCGCCGAGAGCTATTGTCGCATCGGCATCGAACGGATTTACGACCGCGGCGAACTAGTGTTCCCAGACGTGATTCAGGTGTTTCACCCGCAGGTGATCACCATGGGCAAGAGCTACACGATGCCGTTCTATTCCGGGGTGAAGGAAGGCGGTGTCGTCGTGATCAACTCCGCTCAACCCCTTCTTTCGGAAGAAGACATCCAACGGCTGAAGGATTTGAACGTTGCGGTGTTCTACATTGCGGGCACTGAGCTCGCAATCGAAGTCGCCGGCACCGAGTTGTCGACCAACATGGCGATGATCGGGTCCGTGGCAGGCATCACCAAATGCGTCTCCATGGAGGCGCTCGATGGCGCGCTGCAGGAACGGTTCGGAAAAAAATTCGTGGCTTCCGGCGGTACCGCCTCGCTGGACGAAGCGATCAAGAAGAAATTTGCGAAGAAAGAAATGCTGTTAGCCAAGAATCTGGCGACCGTGAAGGCTGCCTACGAGATCGCAAGTGAATGGGCCGAAAAGAACAAGGTTGAGCTGCAGGTCGGCAATCCGGCCGTCGCCGCATAAGAAAAAGGAACGAACTTTAATGTATAACGTCGCGCAAGTCATCGACGAAAAGTGTACGGCCAAGAAAGGCTGTCGCTTGTGCATCATGTACTGTCCCGAGGCCAATTGTTTGGATTTGAATTCGGGCAAGATGGTTGCGGAAGTGAACATCGACCGCTGTAAGGGCTGTGAACTCTGCGTCGTCGTCTGTAACGCTGCCAAGCATGAGGCGATTCTCATGCAAGCGGTCAGCGCCACCGGACAACTGATGTCCAAAAAGGGAGAGTCGGCAGCCCTCGGACAAGCCTACCAAGGGTAACCGGGCTCGAAGGGCATTGAACAACCCCATAGCGCTCGCGCTATGGGGTTTTTTGTTGGTAGTCTACGAGGTGTGTCATGGAAAATGAAGACAATGTCATCGCCGAACTCCTCAAGGAGATTTCCGGCCTTATTTCGGAATATCCTAAAGCCATCGAGCATCGAGCCGCCGTTATCCAAGCCACCGGCAAAGATCCCGAGCTCGTTGAAAAACTGGTAAAGGCCGCGGACACCATGCGGGACAGCGGCAATCTTTATCTCACATGGGCCAAGCATTACGCGGCTCTGGCGGAGGGAAACACCGACGCCTCGTCGGATGAAGATGAGACTGAGGATTTCGACGTCTAAAAAAGCGTTCCCCCCGCCGTCCACATTTGCTACAATGCGCTTTCTTCCAGTTGCCCCCTCGTTCCCCGGTAGCTCAGTTGGTAGAGCAGCCGGCTGTTAACCGGCTGGTCGCAGGTTCGAGTCCTGCCCGGGGAGCCAGGCGTCCTTGTTTGGACACTTTCACCCCTCCTCACAACGTGATAAGACAGACGGTCAGCCGGGCCGTGTTTGTCCCCAAAAGCTCAACGTCGGCGTGCAGGATGCTCTGAATCGCAGAGGCAGCTGAAGGAAGCGTTTGAACACCTACCTACGACTGCCGGACCTCCTCTTAGCCATTACCCTCCTGCTCGGGATCAGCGCCATCGTGATTCCGGTAGCTCGTCGACTCGGCATCGGACCCGAGCTGGGCCTGCTCCTGTCTGGCGTCATCCTCGGATCCTCCCATTTCCTCGCTCCAGCCCAAGTCGATCGGTTGCGGGAACTGTCCGAACTCGGCGTGGTGTTTTTCCTCTTCATGATCGGACTTGAGCTCGACCTTGGACAGGCATGGCTGTTGCGGCGCTACGCATTTCTCTTGGGAACGTTGCAAGTTCTGGCCACGGGGGTAGCCTTGATGTTCTATTGGCACCTGTTCACACCGTCCTGGTCGCTGGCGCTGCTCCTCGGGTTGGTGTTGGCGAATTCCTCGACGGCACTGGTGTTTCAAATTTTGGAACGAAAGGCCGAACTCAGTCAAGAACACGGACAGGCGGCATTTGCCGTGCTCTTGTTCCAAGACCTGACCGTGGTTCCGCTCATCGCGCTCGTTCCCGTCTTTGCGGGGACAGGGTCCGCTGACTATTCGTGGTGGAATATCCTGCCCGCTGTCGCGGCCATGGCTCTTCTCTTCGTCCTCGGCCGCTACGGCTGCCCCTGGTTGTTTCACTTGGCGACCGCCAGAGGCCTGGCCGAAACGTTTACAGCGGTGCTCTTTGTCGCCGTCCTCGGGAGCGCCTGGGCGGCATATCACGTCGGACTGTCAATGGCCTTAGGGGCCTTCATCATGGGCGTGGCCCTCTCCGGCACAGACGATAGAAACCGGCTCAGGGAAGAAGTGATGCCGTTCAAGAATCTCTTGCTGGGACTCTTCTTTGTCTCCGTCGGTCTCAGTATCGACGTCAGTGTGCTCGCCAATCACACGGCAAAGATTCTCATGCATGTCGTGGTGATTGTTGCGGTCAAGACGGCGGTGCTCTACCTGGCGGCTCGCATGATCAAAATGGATCACGGTCCCGCGGCCCGCCTGTCCTTCTTGCTCGCGCAGGCCGGAGAATTCGGTTTTGTCATCTTGGGGACGTTGCTTGCCGCAGGCGTAGTCACTCCCGCGCAGTTTGCCAACGGGATCATGGTGATTGCATTGACGACTATTATGACGTCATGGCTGGACGCTCTCGGCGTCGCGTTCAGCCGGCTGAGCCGTCCGGCAATGCCAAGTCCAAAGATCTCGACCTCCTGAAGGCAATGACTGCACGGAGGGAAGAATCAGTTTCGTCGGCTTCTGCTCCTCATCATCAGCACGATCCTTCTTCCTTTCCGGCCTTCGTTCCTCCGAAACCTCTTCGTAATCGTCATCTCATGACTCTCGTTCCCCGCTACTGGTCTCGTGGACCGCTGCTAGCGGGCATTCCATCGGAGCGCCGGGTCTTTCGCACGGCTCCGGACACTCAGCTGGTCGGATTCTGCCATTGGCAACCGAACCGCGTGGCCGCTCAGACCGCGCTCTTGTTGCACGGGCTTGAAGGGGATTGTGATTCGCACTACATGCACGGAATTGCGGCCAAGGCCTACCGCGCCGGACTCAATGTCGTCAGGATGAACCAACGCACCTGCGGAGGCACCGAACATCTCTGCCCGACCCTGTATAACAGTGGCCTCAGTGCAGATTACCGATGCGTCATACGCGAATTAGCCGAAACAGAACGATTACGCCGCATCTGGCTAATTGGCTATTCGATGGGAGGCAATCTCCTCCTCAAGGCGACGGGCGAGATGGGGGGAGCGGAGCCCGCCTTGGCAGGCACGGTGGTCGTCTGTCCGAACATTGATCCCACCCGTTGCGTTGTCGAGTTGGAACGGCCTGGCAACTGGATCTATCACCGGCACTTTATGACGCAGCTCAAAGCGCGTCTCCGACGGAAGGCCGCGCTCTCGCCGGGTAAGTGGGATTTGAAGGGACTGGACCGCATCTCGCGCATCAGTGAATTCGACGACCGATATACTGCGCCCGACGGAGGATATCGAAGCGCCGCCGACTACTACGATCGTTCAGGAGCGCGTCATGTGCTGGATCGTATTACAGTGCCCACAACGATCATCACGGCACAGGACGATCCATTTATCCCCTACTCGATGTTCGTCACGCCGGTGATCCAGCAGCATGTTTGCCTCCGTCTCATTGCGCCTCCCCACGGCGGCCATTGCGGATTTTTCCAGAAGACGCATGCACACGAAGATCGGTATTGGGTGGAAAACCGGATTATCGAGATTGTGAGAGGAGTGTGGTGAGCGAGCCTCCGGTTGCCTCCGTGAGGCAACCGGACAAGAGGATCTAGGCGGCTTTTCTCAGCCGGCGTGTGTCCATCGACGCTACCTGAGACGCGCATTTCTGCAGCCAGGTCATAATCAGCCATACGCAGCAGGCGATGAGTCCCACGACGAAGACCCAGTTGTAGACGTCCTTACCGCCCTTCCCTAAAAACGGCTCGCAGGCATAGAGCATCACTTGGTAGGCCAATCCCACGATGACGAGCGTCGTCACGGGTAGGATCAACGCCCGATAGGGGACCAGCCACTTCCAATCTTCAGGCGGCTCATCGGACAACTGACGTGCGCCGAACCAAGCCAAGACAATCGCCCCGCCATATCCAATGAACTGAACGAGATCTGACGCGTGCAGTTTTCCGATCGTCGCCTCTCGGAAGAGCGCCAAATGACCCAGAATCACCGCGCAGACCACCGCGAGGATCATGGCCACGCCATATTCCATCATCCATTTCCGTGCCTTCATACTGACCTCCTCTCACCCTCTCATGACAGCAATTGAGCCAGCAATAAGCATAGCACCGGTGGATTTCTGCAAACTGATCAAGGAGTTAGTGGTCAGGGGTCGGCGAGGTACGAGCGGACTTCTTGGACGTATGTCTTGAATGGATCGGCCATGGGAAACGCTTCTCGGCCACGCACCTGAACAATCGACCAGTTGATGATGTAGGCGGGGAAAAACCGTTCCTCTTTCCGAGCCGCCTCTGTGTCAGTCGGGGGACCACAGGTCAACAGGTGTTTGACGAGCTCTCCCCGCCCGAAGGCTCGCGTGTTGCGTGGAGGATGCTCGGTCGCCAGATCGACGGCTTTATCGGTGGTCAGTCGCGGCACGCGACCTTCCTCGACGAGGCCGTAATACAGCCCTTTCTCCGGATGGAGATTGTGGTATTCGAGGTCAAGGCTCTTCAGCATCGGATCGTGCCAATCTAGCTGTTCCGCCTCACGAAACGTCTCTAACAGCCACAGCTTGGAGGCCCAGTCGACACGCCCGACTAACTGTTGATAGTTTCCACGCAGATCATGAAGCAC
>DASTFK010000267.1:0-6500 GCA_035719945.1 Nitrospira sp. | reverse complement strand
AGCGATGACGCCGGGTGGACAACTCACGATCCACGTGAGTCAACATCGGGCGGGAAGAGGCATCGAGGATCAGATCCTGATCAAGAACGATGGGGCACCGATTCCGCCCGAAATCGTGGACAACGTCTTTGAACCGTTTTTTACCACGAAGAAGGCGGGATCAGGGCTGGGCCTCGCGACGGTGAAAAAAATCGTCGAGGAACACGGCGGCTCGATCACGATCGGCAGCGCCCCCGGTGAAGGGACGACGGTCACCATCCGCCTGCCAGGAGTGAGCCGTGGTCCCGCATTCCGTCACCGCGTTCGGGGCCGCCGCCCCCCCCGCCGCTGATGAATCCGGTGACTCATCGTGCGTCCTCAAAAGCAGATAAGCCACTTACATAGGGCGCTCAGCATCCTTTTTCCCCGCTTGACAGCCCTCCCCCCCTCTGGCTATGATCCCGCCCACTTGATTCGCTGGTGATATTGGAACGCAACTTACGGCAATCTTCAGCCACCATTATTCAAAGGAGATGGGTATGAAGCTCTTATTCGGCACTGTTGCGATGGTTTCCGGTGTCTTGTTTGCGGTCTCCATGGTGTCGGCCAACCCAGCGCTGCTGCCCAAACATGAGGGCTATCCGATGAAGAACAGCGGCAGCCCGGTGAATGGACAGCCCACGGCGAACGATCCCGGTCAGTCGGATGCCCGCGGTCAATCCACACTGTCAAAGGCCGCTGGCTTTGACGACGCTCACATCAGCCAGAATCTCAAGAAAGCTGAGAACGATCGGGTCACCACGAGCCAAGGAGCCGGTCAGCTTCCGAAGGTGCAGGGCCCGCAGATCCAGATTGCTCCGCCCGTCACCTCCGCCACCAAGATCACGGGTGATCGCAAGATCGAGTAGTCTCCTCATCGAAGCGTAAAGAAAGGGAGCGGTCCTCACGGGCCGCTCCCTTTTTATTTTGTCCTCGATGCGATATTCCGATCGGGGGACCTGACCACGGGCCGTTTACCAATCCGTGACTCTGAAGCGATACGGTTTGCTCGCCCACTTCCCTGCATAGCCGACGCCTATCCGTGGAAATGCACCGATCTTTCCCCGCGCAATCTTCGTTCCCCGGTCTTCGAACCACAGATGCCGACGAGCCGTCATGTCGATGCAGTTCAACGAGCGGTCGATTGAAAAGGCGCGGCAGAGCCGCCCTGGCCCGTCAATCAGCTGTCCCTCGACCTCCACGGCTCTGATCAACACCGCAGCAGGAAATTCGGTCTTCTCCGTCACGACATTCAAGCAGTAATACATGCCATAGATCATGTAGACGTAGGAGATGCCTGGGGGCCCGAACAGAACCTGAGTCCTCAGCGTCCGTCCCTTGGAGGCATGGCATGCCAAATCATGGGGGCCGACGTATGCTTCCACCTCGACGATTCTCCCCGCCATGGTCCCGGTGCCGTTTTGCTTCACCAGATATTTGCCCAACAACGATCGTGCGACCACGAGCGTCGAGCGCTTGAAGTAGGCTTGGGGAAGAATTCTATATGGTGTCACGTTTGTATTGTATTGCAGGCCGGTCAAAATGGCATCAATTCCACCCACCCGAGGCGCGCCGAGACGCGCCTTTTCCTCAATCAAGGCCGCCGCAGGGAGCTGGACGCTCGAGGCGTGCTCTTAGTACGTCGGGAACGGACGCGACCGAGAACAAAGCTAGAGGTTAGAGGCTTGCTAGAAATACCAGGCGAGTCCACCCATAACGAATCGCGGATTACCCGGCACGAAGTGAATGTCATTGACGCCGGCTGCTTCGTTCCGCAACCGCGACTCAAAGAAAAATGTTGCCTGTTCCCATTTCGTATTGAAGAGATTTTGGATGAACAGAAATGCCTCGAGCTTGCCGTGAGGATGTCTTACGGGAAGCATATACCGTTCAGTGTGGTCGAAGACGAGCCATGAGGGAGATTTGGCGCTCCGGTCTTCAATCAAAGGACGAACGCCCATATACGTGGCCTGGAGCTGCGAGCGCAAGCCTTCTGGCCACTGCAAGATCAACGCGCTGTAGGCGGTGAGCTCGGGTGCCAGCGGAATCGCGTCGCCGTTGGCGAACTTGGCGTTTGTCCAGGCGACACTGCTGTTCACGTACAGCGGCCCCCATACTTGACCCCGCAGTGCCACTTCCACACCTCTACGTCTGGTCGGACCTCGTGCTTCGGTCGTCCCTTCGTCTCCCACGAAGACCAATTCGGACTGGAGATCGATCGCCCAGAGGCTGGCGGTCAGCATCAATCCGTCCGGTCCCCACGGCTGGGAACGTAAGCCGACTTCATACGTCTTCGCGCGGGCGAGCGGTACTCCGCCCGGAGCCACGGCAGAGCGCGCATCATTGCTGTGGTAGCCTTCGCCATCGTTGGCACAAAGTTCCGTCTTGAACCAGGGACCGAGAATGAGATTAACCTTCGGCAACACCAGACCGGATGATGTCTTTCCTGCCGGCTGGTCAACACAGGTATCACACCGGTTCGTGACGTTGAATGTAAACATTTCGGCTCTGAGCCCTCCCATGAGTCGCAGCCATGGAGCTGGTTGTATTTCGGCTTTCACAAATGGTGCATAGGAGGCTTCAAGCACATCGCTGTCTGTCATGGTGCCGGTCGGGACGCGTTTTGTTTGTGTTCCGAGTCTCGCATGGATATCGTCCACACGGGTTTGGAAACCGATCGTGCCGATACTGGGCATTCCGAAGACTTCTGCACGCTGCTTGAATCCCAGATCACCAGTGTAGATGCCCCGGCGATCCGATTGCTGAATCCCGTCTCCGTTCACCGGATCATTTAAGAAGAAGGTGAAGTTCGTGAAGAGATCGAGTCGATAGTACTGTGCATGTGCATTGGCGAAGAACTGTCCCCCCGATGGCGTATCATAATGGTAGTTCAACCGAGCAGTGCTCCGGAGCGTGTTGCCCCCTTCGGAGGGATCAATCGCCCCGAAGCGGTCGAGTGTGCCATCGGTTACGGCACGCAGCGGGATTTCTCCGGACGCGTTCCATTTCGCCTGTTGAAAGGTCGCTGTGAAGCTTAGTTCATCGCGGCTTGAGAGACTCGTTGTCACCTTTCCCAACAGATTCACACGGAAGTACCGATTGTCGTTGATAAAGGGACCGTTCGTGTAGTACCCCTCTCCGGCGAAGAGCGTACGGATCTTGTCCTTCGTCGGAGAGAACATGAGCAGATAGCGTTGTGTATCAAACTGACCGCCTGCCGCTTGGACCACGCCCTCCTGGACGACCTGACGTGTTCGAAAGTTGATCGCCGCAGCCGTGTTGAAGTCCCCGAACTCTGGAAGATAGGACCCCTTGTACGCATCAAGCCCTTCGATCGTTTCCGGAATGATGAAGTTGAGATCGGCATAACCCTGGCCATGAGCGTTGGTCCGAAGGTTGATCGGCATGCCGTCGGTAAAAAAGGCCACGTCGGTCCCGTGGTCTGCATCGAAACCTCGTACAAAATACTGGTCGGCCTTACCGGCCCCGCCCGAATGTTCCACGGCCATGAAGCCGGGGATCAGCCGCAGCACCTGAGCCGGTCGGCCTTGCGGCTGCAGCAGAATTTCTTTGTCTGGAATGAATTGTTGGGATGATGCCGCGACCGGGCGTCCCCCTATAACCGTCACCTCAGGGACTTCCAACTCAGGTGTATCAGGATCGTGCGCCAGAGCGCTGTCTGCTTCGAACCACATTCCTCCCAGCAGGATCAGCAGAGCCACCCAATATGACAGCATTCAATTCACCTCGGATTGAAACGGGCAATTTAGCGCAGCTCCTTTCCGGTGGTGGTCATGGTCAACTTGCCGTGCTTGACTCCCTTTACACTCACCAATGCATCGGCAACTTGCTTGATGTCCGAGCCGCGACCTTTGACCACTAGCACTTCCAAGCAATGGTCGTGGTCGAGATGGACGTGCATGCCGGACAGAATCCTCCCCTGATAGTCATGTTGGATGTCGGTTAGCTTGGCCGTTAGGTCACGGACATGGTGGTCATACACGAAGGTGATCGTGCCAACCGTATCCTTGTTCTCGTCCCATTCCTCTCCGACCAGATTGTCCCGAATGAGATCGCGCAAAGCCTCGGAACGATTGGTATAGCGCCGGCGCTCAATGTGCCGATCGAAGGTCTGAAGTAGCTTCTGATCAAGAGACACCCCGAAGCGCACCAGTTTCTTCATAGGAACCTCCATTCTACGAGGTGTTACGAATTTGTAGTTAGTAACACTTCTGGAGCGTGACCGCAACCACAACTCCTACTCCTGTCGTTTGCATTACGAGAGGACCCTTAAGTTCGGATTTCATCGGACGGCTGAATCGTGGATTCAGCCAAAACAT
Organism: Nitrospira sp.; assembly: GCA_035719945.1. GTDB lineage: Bacteria > Nitrospirota > Nitrospiria > Nitrospirales > Nitrospiraceae > Nitrospira_C. Next base: position 2,142 of record DASTFK010000267.1, on the reverse strand, counting down.
TTACGGTGTGCAATCCGTTTCCAACGGATACCCGTAGAAGCGACAGACAGACCATATTCCCGAGAAACCCCGCAGGCATTTCGCTGAGGCATACGGTGGACTCTCTCGATCAACGAAGGAGGTCAATATGAAACGAACGACGGTATTCGCTGCAGGGCTCACGCTTGCGGTCGGCTTGCTTCCCGGATGCAGCGGCAGCGACGGCTCGCCCGTGTTGTCCGGTGGAACGCCATCGGCAACAGCAACTGAGGATCAGCGCACTCCGCAATCGGACGACCTGACGGCAGCAGAAATAGCTCAAGTCAACCAAGCCAATGCGGAGCCCGTTCCTCCGCCAAAACCAGACCTGTAGCCGAATCCTTATGAAGGAGGGAACCATGTTCACCCGTATTCAACCACTCATCATGGCAATCCTGGCGCTGCTGAATGGCGTGCCGGTCTTCGCGGCAAGCCACCGCGAAGCGCCGTTGATCGCGAACGATCCAGCGGCGGATATCACCGACTTCTATGTGTTCCGCAGTTGGCAAGATCCCGCCAAGGCGATCTTGATCATGAATGTGATCCCTGGCCAGGAACCGGGGTCGGGCCCCAACTACTTCAACTTCGCCGACGACGTCCTGTACGAGATCCACATCGACAACAATAAGAACAACATCGCCGCGAATATCACGTATCAGATCCAATTCAAGACCGAGATCAGACCGCCGGCCAATGCCTTCCCTCTTTCCTATGTGGCGCTTCCTCCGATCACCAACCTGAGCGGAGCCGGATCGGAGGGATTGCTCCTCCGCCAGAGCTACACGGTGACGGAAGTGCGTTACGGCGAACACCCCAGAGACCTGGGGATGGGCACGATGTATGCGGTGCCGTCGAACGTCGGTCCGCGGACAACGCCGAATTATGAACAGCTCGCATCCAAGGGCATCTTCCCTCTGAAGAACGGCGGGCGTGTCTTTGCCGGACAGCGAGACGAGACGTTCTACATCGATCTCGGGGGGACCTTCGACACACTGAACCTCCATGTTTCGCCGATTCTATCGGCAGCCGACGACGCGAACGACGCCCTGGTGCTCGGCGCCGCGCGCGACACTTTTAGCGGGTTCAACGTGAACACGATCGCGTTGGAGATTCCGATCAGCGATCTCATAGGGCCGAACGGGAATAAGGTAATCGGGGCCTATGCCACGACCAGTCGTCCGAAGGTGACGGTCCTCAAGAAAGAGAGCGATCGAGAGAACAGCGCGCGTTTCGTGCAGGTCGCGCGAATGGGTAACCCCTTGGTGAACGAATTGATTATCGCCACGAACATGAAGGACAGGTGGAATGCGGCCGACGCGGAAGAAGAAGCTGACTTTGTCTCGTTCTACTGCAATTCGGCACTCTCGACTGCGTTGAATGCGGTGTTTGGAACAGCGTTTCCGACCAGCAATCGAGAAGACCTGGTCAACGCATTGCTTCGTTACAGCCCTGGTCCATCGGTCTGCGGAGGAGGCAAGACGAACGAAACGTTGTCTGATCTCCTGCGCGTGGATTTAGGCGTGCCTCCCAGGGCAGCGGACAGTCAGCGGCGGCTCGGCCCTCTGGCCCACGATCCATCGGGCAACGCAACGCCGGACCGAGCGGGATGGCCGAACGGCCGCCGGCCAAATGACGATGTCACCGACGTTGCCTTGCGGGTCGTGGCCGGCATCCTCACAAATCCTACTGTTCCCAATTTGGGAGATGGTGTGAATTTCAACGTGGGATCGGTTGGCGGCAGCAAGACGGCTAATGGGATCGCAACGGCGTTTCCTTTTCTCCCGACACCGTTCGATGGACGGGATCGTCGCCATATTGATCCAGGAGAGTCTCAATAGCAGACAGAGAGCGGGCGTCACGTGCACACGCGGCGCCCGCTGCCATTTTGCCGAAACCGATGAACGGGACAGATACAACGAGAGCCGACTTCTATCGCGTTGAAGGATGGCTCATCTCGCTCTTTCTCCATGGACTCCTGCTTTCAACCGCCTTGCCGCTATTCCGCCTTGTGCCGATTAATATTCCTCCAGAGCCGTTTCGTTGGGATATCAATCTTGTTCGATCGACGCAGGTAACCCACGAACAGACAACTGAGACTAGAGCCACAGAACAACATGTGGCGAG
>DASTFK010000266.1:0-3298 GCA_035719945.1 Nitrospira sp. | reverse complement strand
ATAGAGAGAAAAGATCGGGGTGTGGGCCGGCACGACGGCCGTGGTGATATTTGGCAGCAATTGAAGATGCATGTTCACGTAGTTGAAGCTCAGGCCATCTTGCCATGGCTGGCTGCCGGCTCCCGCATAGGCGGCGGTTTTTTCCGAGGCGTAGGTTCGCGTGAGTAATCCCGCTCCTCCCTCCAGCCCGTATTCATGCAAATCCGGCGCGCCCTGGACCAGCAAGCTGACGGCGTTGGCATCGAACCAGACTTTGATGTTGCAGCCGACCTGGACATAGGGGCCCAGCGAATTCGTCCCGTCAAGGAAGGCGCGCGGCAGTCCGATCTCGTACGGAACGTCGTCAGGCACTGGCCGATCCACCTTGCCGAGATTGGTTTCCTGCAGCGGTCCGACCGAGACGAACAGCAGATGCGGATCGTTCATGTCGAGATCAAGCACCTGGTCATCATAGTAGCTGCAGAGGCGTCCCATGTCGTAGCGAAGCGGGAACGAGTATCCGATCTTCGCGTACCAGATGCGCAAGGCGGCGTCCAACGGATCTTCTGGAGAACGGCTGATTTTGAGATCAAACGGCAGCATCACATGCCACGCCCCGGTTCTGGCGGCGACGAAAGGGGCGCAGGCGCCGGGAAACTCCTTCTGAACAGCCGTGGTCTCGGGCTCGAACTTGCGGGCGGCGGAGGTAAAATGTTGGGCGATCTTCGATTCCTTCGAGAGCCGATACTTTTCCTGATAATAGGCGGCGGCTCGCTGCTGGGCAATGGACAGGTAATAGTCCGGCATGTCGGTTTCGACGATGATTCGTTGGGGCAGACTGCCTGACGCCTGACGTTCAGGCTTCATTGCCGCTGAATACACGTCAAGCTCGGCCTTCAGCCGCTGGATGTCTTGATGGATCTGACGTGCCAGTGCCGGATCGAAAAAGCTGGTCCCCGGCAGGATGTCGAGCGCTTTCTGCAGGCAGTCCAGCTTGTGGGTGTAGCGCTTGGGCTCGTCGGCAAAGACCTCGGCGGTCGCGACGAGCAAATTGAATTGTTCTTCCGGCAGAAGACCCAGGGTGTTCAGGTTGTGGTCTTTGATGAACGCGAAGGCCAATGGGCCGAAGGTCTCAGCTTTCCTGATGCACAGCGTCAAGAGGAAATTGTAGTGGGCGCGCGCCTCATCCCGCGTCATGGCCGGCCATCATAACGGGGCCACGTTCGGGTGGGCAAGGGCTGCCATATGTGACAGCGGCGCAGACTCGACCCCTCACGAACTGCCCCTTCTGTCGACCTTTAGACCATCTTACGGAGTCGAGTCCTCATCGGGTGCAAGGGAATCTCCGAGTGGGAGCGCACGAAGTCTCACGGCATGCTGCGCCTCCATGAAATGGCAATGGGTTCTCTTCTCCTCCTCGTGGCTTCGGGCTGTTCGTGGTTTCCTTCGTCTGTGGTCCGTCCTATCGTGGTCGGTGAAGTCGAGATCGATCCTGCCACTCTGCACACGGTCGGCCTCAGTCTGCCGGTCCTCGATGGTGATGAGGACTTCGATGCGTCCGTTCGGGTCGCCTACCGCGAGGTGAATTCTCCGACGTGGAAGGAGGCGCTGCCGCTGCAGCGCGTGCGCACCGACACGCTTTCCCGTGCGGTTCCGAGTCAATTTGCGATCGCCGAACAATTTGCCGGAAGCATCTTCGATCTGGATCCGAATTCCGTCTATGAGGTTCGGTTGACGATTGACGACCCGGACGGCGGGACCATGACGCGAATGGCTAGAGCCACGACGCGGGCCGTACCTCGTGAGGCTCCTGAGTCCCCGCATGTCGTAGACGTCGAGTCGGCCGACGCCTTGGCCTCAGCGCTCGCGCAAGCCACACCCGGCGATGTCATCACGCTCGCCAAGGGTCGCTACAACGGTCCGTTTCGCCTGGAACGGAGCGGTACCGGCTCGAATCCGATTGTTGTGAAGGGCCGCGATCGCGAAGCAACAATCATTGACTCTCCCGGTGAAGAATACGGTGTCAGCGTCACCGGCTCTCATGTTCATCTCGAAGACATGACGATTCGCTCGAGCACCTGGGGAATCGCCCTTGCGAACGCCAGCGATGTCGTCATCAGAGGGACATATATTACGAACGTCCATTACGGCATCAATGCCAGAGGCGGCACCAACCGAGATCTCTACATCTGCGACAATCTTCTGGAAGGCAGGGGTGTCCACTGGCCGGATACGAGCGGCCGGACGTGGAACTATGAGGGCATTGTCGTCACTGGCGCCGGGCATGTGATCTGTCACAATACGCTGGCAGGATTTGGTGACGCGCTTGGGCTTTCACAGCCGGTGGAGATTCCGAATCGTGGGATCGATTTCTACGGCAACGACGTACTGTGGGGTGGGGATGACGGCATTGAATTGGACTACAGCGAACGGAACGTCCGCGCCTTCCGCAACCGTTTTGGAAATGTCGCCATGGGAATCAGTTTTCAGCCGGTGTGGGGAGGCCCGGTGTACGCCGTCCGCAACCTCATCTATAACACGGCCATTGCGCCCTACAAACTCAATCAGGAGCCCAGCGGGTTCTTCATCTTACACAACACCTCCATCCGTAGGGGATGGGCCTGGCTGCAATACGGAGCGTATGCGTCCAATTTTTCCTTTCACAACAATCTCACAATCGGGACGGACAAGCCGGTCTATCTGACGCCCTATCTCCAAATGGCCGGCATCGATTACAACGGCTGGAGTCCTGACGGGGAGTTCAAGTTCGATTACAGCTGGAGTGACTTTGCGTCATTCAGCCGGGAGTCCCCTTACGAAGGACACGGACGTTTGCTCACCGTTCCCGTGTTCGTCACGGCGATCGTCGTTCCACCGAGGTTTGAGTCCTTTATGCCGCCGCCCACGCCGGTGCTCGATGCCGGGAGTAATGCGGTGGATGCCGGCCGGAGGCTGCCCAACATCAACGACGACTATACCGGTGAAGGGCCGGACATCGGCCTGCTCGAGCGAGGGTTCGAGGCTCCGCATTATGGAATCCTTTGGGCAGGCCAGCGCTTCTAGAGTTCGGAGCGATCGTCAGTTTCCGCGGCTTTGATAGGGTGTGGGATAGAGCAGATCCAACAGCGAGATATCATGGTTCCAAAACCATACTCCTGCAACGGAGACGAGCAGAATGGTGGGTAGGAGAAGCAGCGCCAGCGCCGTGATGTCGCGGAGCGACAACGGTCTCGTCAACAAGTCGCAGTGTCCGTCTTCGCCGTGTTTGATGGACCGGACCAACAAGGCGGCATTGAGTTGATGGCTTTTGAACACGAAT
>DASTFK010000265.1:0-6742 GCA_035719945.1 Nitrospira sp. | reverse complement strand
GAGCTTCTTCACGCACGCAGAATTGATCGAAATGGCGACGGACACCCTGCGGGTCATGGACCGCGCCGTTGACGTCGAAGGCGGCGAAGTGCCGGAGACCGAAAACAAGGTCATGCTGATGCCCGGCTTCCCGTGCCCGTTGTGCCGCTTCCCGACCTATTCCTGGGTCGAGGACATGGGAAGCAAGATCGAATCCTATGTGCTGGATTTCATCCGCGAAAATCATCCGGGCTGGGACGTCGAGTTCGGCGCCTGCGACCGCTGTGTCGAGGTGTACAAACTTCGCGCGGACGGCGTGATGTAACCTGAGAAATGAAAACTCATATCTCAGATCTCAAATTTCAAATGGCCGATGTGAGATATGAGATCTGTCATTTGAGATTTGCCATCTGATGGCCACAGATCCGAAATACGGACGGCGCGACTTTTTCAAGGATTCCGTCCTCTCGGTCGCGAAGGCGGCGAAGGAATATGCCGCCCATGTGGACGCGGCGCCCCAGAAGCCGGCACCTCCCATGCGGACGGATTGGCTGCGGCCGCCTGGTGCGGTCAGCGAAGCGCTGTTTTTCGAGCGGTGCACCAAGTGCAGCGACTGCGTGAAAGCTTGCCCGCACGACTCGATTGTGTTGCATCCCGACGGTACTCCCGTGATTTTCCCCGACCAGATGCCGTGCTACCTCTGCGACGACATGCCATGCATCGCCGCCTGTGCGACCGAAGCCTTGCTGCCGGTTGCAGGAACGCAGGACGTTCGGATGGGGGTGGCCGTCGTGAACCATCGACTCTGCACGGCGGGGCAGGGGTGTCATGCCTGTGTGTCGAAATGTCCCACGGATGCGCTGGCCATGGATTTTGATTCACAACGGCTTGTTGTGGCGGTTGAACGGTGTGTAGGATGCGGCATGTGCGAGCACGTCTGCCGCACGGTTAACGATCACATCGCCATCAAAGTCACGCCCTTTCGCTCGATGGAGCCGGCCTCTCGTTAGCAGGTTACTGGTGGAAATGAGCCAAAACCGTAAGCGGTCGCGTACACCGTAACCGCCGATTTCTCAAAAGAAGCAGTCCGAATTAATGGTGATTGAAGAGTCTGAATCGGTGCTTGACAAGTTTTTAACCTTTACCTATCATACCCAGGCTTTCGCCACTGGTTTGACCGAAGTTGCCGAAGAAATGTTTCACGGCAATGGGGTCAAAGTGAGGAGCATATTCTCATGACGAGTAAGCAGTCGGTACAAGGCTCTACGCAATCCGCAGCCGCTGTCATTCCGAATCCCCCGATCAAAGATTCCCCCGCAGTCGAACGTGCACTCAACCGCAGTAAGCTGTACCTTCTGGTTTCTTGGAGCCTGCTCTACCCCGAAGACGACGAGTTCCTCGACTACTTGCAGTGTGGCGAATTCGTGGAAGACGGGCGCGCCGCCCTCGATGCCTTGGAGACGGCACTCGACGGGATCGGAGGGGACCGGGCCAAGCAAAAGCTGGCATTGATGCGCAAGCAGTTCGACCAGATCGAAAAATTGATCGCCTCCGAGTGTGTGAACTGGCAACTGAGCGAACTGCAGGCCGAACACCGGCGCGTGTTCAGCAACGTCATTACGCTCGACTGTCCCCCCTACGAAACGCTGTTCGGTAACGATCACGTCTTTGCGCAATCCCACGTCATGGGCGACATCGCCGGCTTCTATAAGGCGTTCGGTGTCGAGCTCTCCAAAGATATCCACGAGCGGCTCGATCATCTGAGTGTCGAATTCGAGTTCATGCACTTCCTGGCCTACAAAGAATCTTACTCGCGCTGCCATGACGGCGCGGAAAAAACCCAAATCGTCGTCGATGCCCAAAAGAAGTTTGTGAAGAATCATATCGGGCGCTGGGTGCCTCTGTTCTGCCGGATGCTGATCAAAAAGGCGGACTCGGGTCTCTTCAAGCATGTGGCAGAGTTGATGAGCGACTGGATGGATTTTGAAGCGGCGTTCCTCGGTGTGACTCCGCAGACCTATTCAGAAACTGATTATCGTCCGGCCACGTTCAATGCGCCCGAAGGACAGACCTATGAGTGCGGTGCGCAGGATCAAGGCAACGAATTGAATCTCTTGTTAAACGAAACAGGCTCGCAGAATTTCATGGATCAAAAGGACAAGGACAAGGAGGAAGGGGGGCCGGTCGGGACCGCCTAGCGCTCTGTGTTGAGTCGGTGTTCGCTTTTATGCAGCAATTTTGGGTCAATCTTAATCATTTAATCGAGAGGAGGGCATAGTCCATGAGAGTAGTGCAGACACACAACAAGTCTGTGGTGTTCGGCATTCTTCTCTCTGCCCTGATCGTTGGCGTGATGTTGACGATTGGGCAGGTACCGTTGGCCGTCAGCCAACCGGTGACCATCCCGGCGAAGGCGGTCAAGGGACCCATCCCGATGGATGGGGCGAACCCTGTATGGGAGAGCGTCCCCGGTGTCATCGTGCCATTGAGCGGCCAATTGATCACCACGCCAATGCACCCGAACATCTCGGTGAAGTCGGTGTTCGTGAAGGCCATGAGCAACGGCAAGGAAGTCGGGCTGCGCGTTGAATGGAGCGACCAGACCAAGAACGACACGACGATCGGTCCACAGGACTTCCGTGACCAGGCCGCGATCATGTTCCCGGTGAATACCTCCGGTGCGCCGCCGTTCCAGTGCATGGGCCAATCCGGCGGGACCACCAACATCTGGCGTTGGAACGCGGAATGGCAAAAGGACCTCGGCAAGGACAGCGCGGGCCTCTGGGATGTGGACGATCAATATCCTGGCATTTTCTGGGATTACTACTTTGAAGAGCCTGCAGGCGGCGTGACCTATCCGGACCGGATCGGCCGCAGCCTTGGACCCTTCAATCCCGGCATTTGGTCAGGCAACATCATGTCAGATCCGACCCTGCGTGTGAGCTCCGTTGAGGATCTGAATGCCAACGGCTTCAGCACCTTGACCACCCAAGCCCATCAGGATGTCATCGGCAACGGCGTGTGGGAGCCGGCCGGTTCCGTCAAGGGCGGCGGCTATAGCGGCCCGACCTGGCGCATAGTCGTGAAGCGTACGATGGAAACAGGGGATGCGAACGACACGCAGTTCAAGGCAGGAATGTCCGTGCCCATCGCGTTCGCGGTGTGGGACGGCAACAATATCGAGCGTAACGGCATGAAGGCGCTCTCCACCTGGTTCACGCTCAAGCTTCCGTGAGCTGAACGGGTCTGAGTGACTATGTTCCATCCCTTCCGGGGTGGAGCAGACAGCCGATGAAAAGCCCCAGTTCTCCGAGCTGGGGCTTTTCTATTTATGGGAGCGCTTTTAGGGCACCGAGAGGGTTGCATTTGCGCGGGGGCGGAGTGTATAAAAATAGGTCCATATCTTTCGAGATTTATCTTATTTTTCAATTCTCTCGGTAGAGATTTGGCATGAAAGTCTCGCTGCTTTTTCCACCGACCTGGCATCCGTCTCAACCCTATCTCAGCCTACCTTCGCTAACAGGCTTTCTCGCCCAGGCCGGTGTGACCAATGTGACTCAGCGCGATCTGGGGATCGAGCTCCTTGATGAGGTCGTCACCAAATCCTATGGCGCCGGGCTATATCAAGAATTGCTCGACAAAAAGCACACCCTTGAACGGGAGCGAACCGGAGAAACGGGCCCAGGCAGTGCCGAGCATCTGGCGAGAGTCACCGAATCGCTCGACCGGTTTCCCTATCTGATCGACCGCATTGAACTGGCGAAGGATACGCTTCGCAGCGAGGGCTTCTACGACATGGAAGCCTACAGGGAAAGCCTCTTTTTGATCGACAAGTGGCTCGAAGTGCTGTCCACAGTCTACTTCCCGACCAGGCTCACGGTGGTCGACAATCAATTCAGCACGTATTCCATTTACTCGTCCAAGGACTTGATGAAGGTCATCCGCGACGAGCAGCAGAATCCGTACATTAGGCTGTTTCGCGAACGCTTCCTCCCTTCGATCATCGCCGACCGTCCGGAACTGATCGGGGTCTCCATCACTGCCACCTCGCAGATCATTCCTGGCCTCACGCTCTGCCGGCTCATCAAAGAAACGGCGCCCGACATCCATCTGACGATCGGCGGCAGCATCTTCACGCGATTGGTCGACAATCTCCGCCGCTGCCCCAATCTCTTCGACATCACCGACGACATCGTGGTTTTCGAAGGGGAGACCGCCTTGCTTGAGCTGGTGAACCAGATGGCGGGAAAGAAGGATTTTAGCCGAGTGCCCAATTTGATCTATCGCGAGAACGGCAAGATCCATGTAAACCAGCCGTTCTACTCGGAGAACGTCAATCAATTGCCCGCGCCCAACTACGACGGCTTCCCGCTGGGCCGGTATCTCTCGCCCGAGCCGGTGCTGCCGGTGCAGTTCTCCCGCGGCTGTTACTACAAGGATTGTGCGTTCTGCGCCTTGACGCTGGACCACCAGAATTTCCGGCAGAAGGAGCCGGGTCGCACGATCGGGGAACTGGAATGGCTCAAGCAGCGCTACGGCGTGCGGAACTTCTTCTTTACCGATGAATGCTTCGCATTGTCGCCGACCAAGCGGCTCTGCCAGCAGATGATCGAGCGCCGGCTCGACGTGAAATGGACCTGCGAGATGCGCTTCGAGAAGCATCTGACGCGCGAACTGCTCGCCTCCATGCGGGATGCCGGCTGCTTGAAGATCGTCTTTGGGCTGGAATCGTTCAATCAGCGAATCATGGATTTCATGAAGAAGGGCATCCAGCAGGAGTGGGTGCGGCGGATCGCAAGCGACTGCGTCGATCTCGGCATGGCCGTGCATTGTTACATCATCGTCGGCTTCCCGACCGAGAAGGAAGAGGAAGCGCTGGAGACGATGAACTTCATCGTCGAGAACAAGAAGCTGAACGAGTCCTACGGCTTCTCGTGCCAGCCCTGCCTGTTCGATCTCGAGAAGGAAGCGCCCATCATGAGCGATCCGGGCGGCTACGGCATCCGGCGGATCATGCGGCCGTCGGCCGAAGATCTGAGCCTCGGGTTCTTCTACGAAGTACAGGAAGGCATGACCCCAGACGAGGCTGAGCGGCTGTATCAGCATGTGTACGAGAAAATCAGTGAAGTGGTGTGCGAGCTGCCGTTCAACTATTCGATGGCGGATGGGCTGCTGTACATCGCACGGGCCAAGGCAGAAGAGCGGCGCGCGGTCACGGCCGCGCAGTCGTAACAGTCGACAGGTAGCGTTGACCGGTGTTTTTGCCGGTCGGCATAATTTTCAACCATCGTCGGAGCATTCGTGCCGGCAACTGCAACCACCATCGAACGCATCACCGGAAAGCTGAGCGATCAGCCGCTCCTCTTCCAATACACGATCAAGCTTGTGCTGTTGGTCGCCTTCCTCGAGCTGATCCTCTACCGGCTGGTGTCCCGGCTCGGCATGCACTTGAGCAAGCTGGCCGCCGATCATCAGTGGATCATCCCGACCTTCACGGCTCTGACCGAAGTCGGGCAGTGGCTCCTGAACGTCGTCGCGATTCTATTGTTCCTTGGCCTGACGGTCGGTATGGCCAATCGGCTGGCCGCCCGCGGGTTTACCGGATTGACCCGCTTCGTCGTGCCCTGCATTGCGCTGCTGCTGCTGCTGACGATCGGATTTCTGTTCGTGCCGCCGTCCATGCTCGGCTCGGCCATTTACAACACCGTGGCCCTCGCGGCGATCGTGCTGCTGATGAGCGAATATCTGTCGACGCATCACGACCGGTCACACCGGCTCCTTGGCCTCACGTATCTCTTGGGCATCGGCGGGTGGCTCTATTACCAGATCGTCTCCACCTTCTTCAGTTTCTCAGGGACCGTGGTCGCGCCGCCGATGGTGTACGAATCGCACCGGGCCGGTGAAGCCCTCATGGTGCTGGCCAGCATTCTGGTCTTCTGGGCCTACGGGCGGGGCGTGTCGTTCCGGTCGCGCAACCAGCGCCAGCGGCACCGCGCCATGTGGTTCTGGAGCACCGCCGCCGCAATCTTCCTCTCGATGTTCTTCTTGGATTACCTGCTCAATCAATACAATCCGGCGCTCGCCACTAACATACGCAAAGCCGCGGACGGCATCGGGTGGATTTTCCAGTTCGGGATGGGATACACCTTTTATCTTCCGTTCGCGCTCTATATGGCCGGCCTCTTGTGCTGGTCCTATACCGTCATCAAGCTGCTGACCATGGGACGGCTGGCGGGCTACGGCCTGGGGCTCATGTTTATCGCGGGCTATGCGCTCTTGTACTCGAATCTGACGCTGATGGTCGTTCTGGGCGTGATGTTGTTGACGATGGACCGCTACCGGCGCGATGCGCCTGACTCAGTGACGGACCAGGCGGTGATGAGAACGTCCGACTCGTTGGTCGGCGGACATGTGTAATCTCTGTAATCTTTTGCCATAGGGGCTTGTCATGGACGAAACAACGTCTTCGGAACAGAGCAGGGCAGCGGTCGATCCGGGCGATCAGCCGTTGAACCCGGATGAGGAAATTGTCGAAATCGAAAAGTTGCTAGCCGCCGAGCCCGACGATTTTCAGGCCCGTTGCCGACTGGGTGAGCTGTATTTCAGCAAGGGCCGGTTGGACGATGCCTTGGTCGAAGTGAAGAAGTCGATCGAAATGGCCGAAGGAATCCGCGCGGAAATGAACCGTTCGTTGGCCATGTACTACTCGAATCTCGGCACCATCTATGCCACCAAGAGCATGGCGGATGAAGCGGAGGCCGAG
>DASTFK010000264.1:0-4375 GCA_035719945.1 Nitrospira sp. | reverse complement strand
CACCAAACGGGATTTCAGCGACCAGGTCGCCCTCGAGATCGATCTCGAGGTCAAGCGTCTGGTTACTGAGAACTACGAACGGGCGAAGCGGCTCCTCACCGAACACATGAGAAGCCTCAGGGCTCTGGCGGAAGCCCTCCTGGAGAAAGAAGTGCTCGACGCCCCGGAGATCGATCAGATCTTGATGCAGAGTTCCTCGCAGACTGTGCCTGCCTGATGGCTGCGAAACGCTGTGACTTCAGGGCACTGGAGTTGCAGAGGATCGTATGTCGTATAAACGGAAGAGGCGGTTCCCGTCTCTTTTGCGATATTTCAAGCAGATAGCGCCACGACACGCGTGTCAGACGGGATACAGGATTGTATCTTGATCCCCACAGGGGATACAGCGCTGCCGTGTTTTAAAGACATGGTCACACCGATGGAGTTCCAACTCAAAGGACAGCGTCTTGGTCTCGATCGCCCCTTGTTGATGGGCATTGTCAATGTGACCCCGGAGTCCTTTTTTGACGGGGGGCGGTTTTCTGATCCACAGCGTGCAGTTGCCCATGCATTACGTCTGATCGAAGAAGGCGCCGATCTGTTGGATATCGGCGCCGAATCGACCAGACCTGGTGCGCTCCCTGTTGATGAGCAGGAAGAATGCCGTCGGCTTGTGCCCGTCGTCGCGGCGGTGGCGAAGGCCGTGTCCGTCCCCATTTCCGTCGATACCTCCAAAGCAGAGGTGGCCAGGGCCGCGATCGACGCCGGCGCCATCATGGTCAACGACGTCACGGCCTTGCGCGGCGACAGCGCCATGGTCGAAGTCGTGGCGCAAGCAGGTGCCGGTCTTGTGTTGATGCACATGCAAGGAACTCCTGACACCATGCAGCACGCGCCTCGCTACGAGGACGTGGTCGGGGAGGTCGCCCAGTTTCTGGCCGAACGGGTACGCTTCGCAATCGACCACGGGGTGGCGAAGGACAGGATTGTCGTGGATCCTGGGATTGGATTCGGCAAAACGCTCGGCCATAACCTGGATCTCCTCGCGAATCTCCGTGTCTTCACAGAATTGGGGTACCCCCTGCTGGTTGGTCCCTCGAGAAAAGGATTCATCGGACAGCTGACGGATCAATCCGTGGAGGCGCGCGCGTGGGGGACCGCAGGCGTCGTCGCTCTGGCGGTCGAGCAGGGCGCGAACATTCTTCGTGTGCACGATGTCGGGCCGATGAAAGACGTCGTCAAGGTCGCGGTCGCGATTGCGCGGCGAATACCCGCTGGAGTGCGAGAACAACATGCGTAAGCTCTTCGGTACCGACGGCGTTCGAGGCACGGCGAATCTCGAGCCGATGACCAGCGAAACAGCGATGCAGTTGGGACGCGCCGCCGCGCATATTTTCATGCGCAGGGCCGGGCGTCATCAGATCGTCATCGGGAAGGATACACGGGTCTCCGGCTATATGCTGGAAGCGGCCTTGATGTCGGGTATCTGCTCCATGGGCGTCGACGTACTCCTCGTCGGTCCGCTGCCGACACCGGCGATCGCCTTCTTGGCGCGAAGCCTGCGGGCCGACGCCGGCGTGATGATTTCCGCCTCGCATAATCCGTATCAGGACAACGGGATCAAATTTTTCTCGAACGATGGTCTCAAGCTGCCTGATGAAATCGAAGCGAGGATCGAACAGCTGATCGTTTCGAATGAGATCGCGCATCTTCGTCCGACAGCCGACGCGATTGGGAAGGCGTTTCGTATTGACGATGCTGAAGGGCGCTACATCGAATTTGTGAAGCGGTCACTGCCCCGGGATCTGGATTTTCAAGGCATCAAACTCGTGGTCGATTGTGCGAACGGCGCAGCGTATAAGGTGGCTCCGACCGTGCTGCGCGAATTAGGCGCCAAGGTCGACGTCATCGGCAACAAGCCGGACGGCATGAACATCAACGCGGGTTGCGGCGCGGTCCATCCCGCGGTGCTGCAGCGTGCCGTCAGAGAATTCGGTGCGCATCTCGGGATTGCCTTGGACGGCGATGCCGACCGCGCCATCTTCGTCTGCGAGCAAGGCGATGTCATCAACGGCGATCACATCATGGCCGCGCTCGGACTCGACCTGCATCGTCACGGCCTTCTCGCCAAACAGACGGTCGTCGGCACCGTGATGAGCAACTTCGGCTTGGAACTGGCGCTGACCCGTGCCGGCATCACGTTGGTGCGGACCGCCGTCGGAGACCGCTATTTGCTCGAGCGGATGCTCGCGGACGGATACACCTTCGGCGGCGAGCAGTCCGGCCACTTCATCTTCTTGGACCACAACACGACCGGCGACGGGTTGATTTCCGCGCTGCAAGTACTCTCGCTCATGAAACGAACGGAGCAACCGCTCTCCGAACTGGCGAAAGCCATGACGTCGGTGCCTCAGGTGTTGCTCAACGTCAAGGTCTCGAAGAAGCCAAATTTGGACAGCATCCCGGATCTGCAGCAGGCAATTGCCGAAAGCGAGCGCCGTTTCAACGGCAGCGGCCGCGTGCTCGTCCGGTATTCCGGCACCGAACCCTTGCTGCGGATCATGATTGAAGGCGAACGCGACAGTCTCATCCGCGAAGAGGCCGATCGGTTGGCACGAATCGTCACGGCCCACCTCAGTTAGTTCCCTGCACAGTCACATTCGAGCCTCGGTGCTGAACGGAAGCGATGCTGCCCTTCCTGACGCTCGCCTTCATTTGCGGTCTTGCGCTGGGTTCGTTCGTTCCCTATTACCCGCTGGCTGTCTTCTTCCTCCTCTGTGTCTTCGCGGCTGGGCTCAGCCTGTCAGACAAAGCGCGGATCGCTGCCATCACGGCGACGGCTTTGTTCGGTTGTCTCCTGTGCGGCGTTCTGTATTGGTTCCTGGCCATCGAAGGACGTTCCAAGACGGCAGTCCACGAACTTGAGCCTGAAACGTTTCAATCGTGCACCGGACGCGTGATTGCCCCCGTCCAATACTCGCCAGGCCGTATGACGGTGGCCGTGCAGTGCGACGCGGAAGACGGTGGTCGCCCGCTCATTGTCCGGTTGACCTGTCGTGCGTCCGACCGGCGTCTGTTCCAAGGAGATCGGATCGCGGCTCGAGCGAAATTGCGGGTGCCCACCGGTTCCTTGAATCCGGGCGGCTTCAATTATGCGGCCTATCTGGAACGGCAAGGCATCGATGCCGTGGCGACGGTGAACGGCCTCGAGGCGGTCGAAGTATTGGAATCGGGTGGGGAGAACGTCCGGTGGCGGATCTGGAATCAATTCGACCGATGGCGCGATGCCATACGGCTCTCCGCGCTTCAAAGTCTCGAGCAGCCTGCCTTGGGTCTTTTTCTCGGGATTGTGATCGGAGAACGTGGCTACCTCGATCCCGACGTGCGCGATCAATTCATGATCACCGGTACCGTGCATCTGTTGTCGATTTCCGGCAGCCATTTGGGTTTGGTCGCAATGCTCTCGTTCACCGCGATCAAGCACTGTCTCTTGTGGCTTCCGGCTTCGTGGCTTCTCGGAATGTCCCGTCGGATCACACCCACGAGACTCGCCGCCGTTGCTACTCTCTTTCCGGCAACCGCCTATGCCTGTCTCGCCGGAGCGGAAGTGGCGACCGTCCGATCGCTCGTGATGGTATTCGTCGCGCTTCTCGCAAAATGGCTTGGGTGTGAACAGCGCATGTTCCATGCGCTCGCGGCCGCCGCCTTGGCGATCGTCCTCCACGACCCGCAAGTCATTTATGACATCTCGTTTCAGCTCTCCTTTTTGTCCGTCTGTGCCGTTGGCTGGCGCTTGGCGCAATCGACAGGGATCCAAGAGGAGGAGGACATCAAGCCGTCCAGACTCTCGCGGGCAAGGCAGTGGGGAATGGAGGCGCTCGCCATGAGTGCTCTCGTGACCGTGACGACGATTCCGCTGGTGGCGTTCTATTTCAACCAGGTGTCATGGCTGGGACTCGTGACGAATCTGGCTGCGGTCCCTCTTATGGGCGGCGTGCTGGTGCCGATGGGACTCCTCGCGGCTCTTTCCCATGGTGGCATGGAGGGAGGGGGATTACCGTTTGCAGCGGTCATCCAGTGGTCGATGGACCGCTTCGTATCGATTCTCAGCGGTCTTTCGCGATTGCCGGGCAGCGAGTGGCACCTCGCCGCGCCGTCGCTTCCCAGCCTCCTGGTGTTCTATGCCTGTCTTGGAGCCCTGTGGGTCCGATCCCACCGACGACGTACGGTATGGATTGCAGGAACTGTCCTCGTCTTGCTATTCGGCTGGTGGATGTGGTCGCCCAGACTCTTACTCGATGGCGACCGTTTTCGCATTACCTTCCTCGATGTCTCACAAGGCGATAGTGCGGTGCTCGAGCTGCCTGGCGGTGAGGTGGTGTTGATCGACGGTGGC
>DASTFK010000263.1:0-9686 GCA_035719945.1 Nitrospira sp. | reverse complement strand
CATATTGAGGATTTCCGGCCCCTTCACGTGGAGAAAGGCGCCGCCGGTGATCGGTGCGCGGCCGTCGCCTTTCTGCGCGGGTCCCGGCCCCGACTCGCTGACCAGCTTCGACAGGCTCGCGGCCGCCGCCTGACCGATGAGCGTTTTCCCGCAACCCGGCGGTCCATACAGGAGAAACCCTTTGGGTTGGGAGAACTTGAACTGTTGGAAGGTGGCACCATGCAGCAGCGGATACTCGATGGCCTTACGAATGGCCGCGATGGCCTCCGACTGCCCGCCAATCTGCTCCCACGTCACCTTCGGCGCTTCGTCGAGCACATGCTTCGTCGCGTTGCGATCGGCGAGTTTCTCCAGGGCGATCCGGTGGGTAGGGTCGATACGCAGCTCGTCGCCGGGTTTGAGTTCCGTGCCGGTCAAGTCGCTGGACCGCCGCAAGATCAGCGATTGGCGCCCCATCTCCTGCTCGAACCGCAACCGGCCGTCGGCCATCGCTTCAGTCAGCTTCAAGATGGGACCGTTCAGGTCATAGCCCAGCGTCTTGATGACCGCATAGGCCTCGTTCACGAGAATCTGAGTGCCGATCTTGAGATCTCCGACAGCCACACGGGGATCCACATTGGCGTAGTATTCGGCGCCGCCCACGATAATATGCGCAAGGCCGTCGCCGGGAATATCGAGCAACATCCCGATGCGGTTGGCGGGCGCCGTGAGCTTGGCCACCACGTCGCTGACTTTTTTGAATTCGGCTTCCCGCTGTTGATTGGCGGCTTGCGACAGCATCACCGCATGGCGTAGCTTGTAGAGCAGCTTCTGACGGGGATCGGTTTCAGAAAACAGCGCCAGGCACTGCTCAATGAGTTCGAGCGGGTCGGAACCGGTCTTGCCCGCAGGCTCTTCGCTCTTGGGTTTCGGCTCTTGAGGGGAATCCGGAATACGGCGGTCACTCATTGATGCTCCTCCTCACGACACGAATGACTGATCCTACCATAGCGGGCTTGCGGATTACCTTAGGCGAGCGCCGGGTTCGGCAGAGGTCTGGGCGAGGTCTAATTGACCGCCTGGAGCGTCATCGTCACTTTCTCTCTGCGATTCTCTCGGAGAATCTCCACGACGACTTGATCGCCGACCTTGTGATGTTCCAGCACGTCCATGAGCTCATCAATGGTCACCACTGGCTTGCCGGCCACAGCGACCACGATGTCGCCCAGTTCGATCCGTCCTGTCGGCGTTTCCCGCGCCCCCTTGAGGCCGGCCCGCTCGGCCGAACCGCCGCGAGAGACTTTGCCGATGACCAACCCTTTAATGCCCCACCGTCTGGCCATGGCATCCGGGACAAGAGAGACGCCGAGACCGGGGCGAATGAGTTTTCCGTGCTTGATCAATTCGGGCACGATGCGGTTGACCGTATCCACCGGCACCGCGAAGCCGATCCCTGCGTAGGCCCCGCTCGGACTGATGATCTGCGTATTGACTCCGATCAAGCGGCCTGCGCTGTCGAGGAGCGGTCCGCCGGAATTGCCTGGGTTAATGGCGGCATCTGTCTGGACGACGCCTTCGATCGTCCGGTTCGACAGAGACTTGATCGTCCTGCCCAAGGCGCTCACGACACCCGTGGTAAGGGTGTGATCCAATCCAAACGGATTGCCGATCGCCAATACTTTTTGCCCGACTCTCAGGTCCTGAGACGTGCCGATCGCCAGAGGTTCCAACGTCGTCTCAGGCACCTGAATCTGCAACACAGCTAAGTCATGATCCGGATCTGCCCCGACGAGCTTCGCTTGATGTTCGCTCCGGTCCCCCAACGTCACCTTGATGGCATTCGCACCGTAAATCACGTGAAAATTCGTGACGATGTGTCCCTGCTTGTTCCAAACAAACCCCGATCCTGAGCCTTGCGGAACCTCGAGCATGTCGAAGGACCAGAAATCTCGCTGGATCGCCGTGTTCGAAATGAACACCACGGACTTGGTCGCACGTTCAAACACCGCCATGGTGGCGCGTTCATCTGGTCCGAGCTCGGGCGGCCCCGGTGTAACCAGGCGAGGTTTGACCTCAGCGCCTTCATAGCCGGCCCCAAGAGGTTTTCCCCACTCGGCGCCTGCCACACCCGGATTCGCTGCAGCCAGCAGTACGCCCAACACGGCCGAGCGCACCGCCATGATGAGACCGGACATGAAGCGTTTACTCTCCAAGGATTTGAATGATGAGGTCACGTGTGCGGGCGCGTGTGTCGAAGTCAACCAGCACGATTTGCTGCCAGGTGCCCAGCAGCAGCGAGCCGTTGGCGAAGGGGATGGTGATCGATGGGCCTTGGAGTTGACCTCTCAAATGACTATGGCCGTTGTCTTCACCCGGATTTTTTTGATTGTGCTGCCAGGATGGATCGGCGGGGACCGTCCGATCCCAGAACGTTTTCGTATCTGCTCTGATGCCGGGCTCATCTTCGATAATCATGATCGACGCCGTCGTGTGCTTGACAAAGACCGTCACGATGCCGGCGGACGCCTTCGCAACCGCCAAGGCGTCCTGCACCAGACTCGTCACATTTTCGATGTGCGTCCCGCCCCGCATATCGACCTTGAGGGGCACGGTCATGACCGCCATGCTCATCGCTCCATTCGATGGAGGAACCGACGCTCTCTCGTTGTCAAACGACTCCCACGGGCCTCGGCAATGATGACGTCGAACCGGCCCGAGGCCGCCACGTGCTTTAAGGTCTTCATTACGCGTGCGCTGAGGATCCCTTCCCGCTCGAGCTTCTCCAGATAGGCGAACGCTTCCGCGATCGTCTCCTTGTTTCGCGCATAATAGTCGCGGCCTCGCCGCTGGTTGCTGTAGGCTTCGAACTGCTCACAGGCGACGAGGACCTCCGCCAATTCCTTCACCCATGGCCGAGCGCGGGCAAGTTTTTCGGGATAATAGTAGTAGAGCATCACCGTCTGCATCCAGGGTTCCCAGCGCACGCCCATCCGTGCGATCGACGATCGCACCGCGCGCAACCGCCTCGCCAAGCGGCGTGCATAGCCCAGCCGCATTTCAATCTGTTCCTTGGCCCAGGGAGTGATGAGAATGCCGTCGGTGGCGAGCGCCTGTCGATATCGAGCGATGAACGCCTCCGTTTCCCGCCCATACGTCGTTTCCGGATGGATGGCCCGCCATTCCCGCGGCCTCGTCGGAATGCCGTGGGCCTTCGCCCAGGACCAGATTTTCCCGAATAGGGGGCGATCCAGACCGGCCCGTCCGAGGTCATGAAGCAGACAGGCAATTTGGTATTGCCTGACCCGATCCGGCTCATGACCGAGCGCAGACGCCACCGCCGCGCACATGCGCGCCGTCCTGATCGCGTGGGCACGATCATAGCCGCGAATGAGCCGCCCGCGGCGAAGCGGATGAGAGATGTCGTAGAGACGCATCAACTGCGAAACTAGAGCACGGGGAACAAGGAGCGGGGCCTGTTGGGTAGCATCGTGCATTTGCCGCGCGAAGGATATCTTTCGAAGAAATATAGTGTCAAGGCAAGAACGGAGAGAATGCTCGATCCAGCCATCGGTCTTTGCTATGCTCCGATGGTACATTCTCAATACCGATGCGTCTGCTACAGATCATGTCGACGCCTTTCTTTGCCATCGGTCGGCTGTTGATCGGAGTACTGCTGCTCGCGGAGACGACCGCCGGCGCCGTGTTCGCCTCGTCGGTCGATCAGCTCACGGACCTGACCGGCAAGGCCATCGTCACCGTCACGCTCACCGGCCGCGACAATTTCAACAGCGAATACCGCTATGACCTCACGGTCCGCAACCGGTCCAACGACCCATTCATCGCCGATTCCCTGATCGTCGTGCTCGAGAAAATCACGAACCTCGCCGGCGAAGACCGAGAATCCTTGAAAAGCGAACCGCTCATTCATCGGTTTGAGGTCGTCGGACAGGACGGAGAAACCGAGGACGGGAAGCCGTTTTTCCGGGTGCCCGTCGGCCCCAATCCCGACCTCGCCCCGTTGACTGACAGCCCGCCGTTTTCTGTCCGCATTCGGAATAAGGATTATGTTTCGATCTTTACGCCCTCCTTTCGAGTCTATGGGAAAAAGCGTCTTCCTGCTGAGCCCAAGGCCGCCAACAACCAGCCTCAAGCCGGCAGCCCTCCTCAAGACCGGACGGATCGGCTCATCCAACTGCTGCTGAAGAAAGGCGTCATTACTGAAGAAGAACGGAAGACAATCCAGCCATGAGCGATCCGTCGTGCAGCGCCTGTTCGGGCACCTGGCCGGGGTTAGACCACTGCATCGCGGATCTGGGATTGTCGATGGCCTACCTCCACGACGATCAATTCTTTCCCGGCTGGACCGTGGTCGTCTTCAAACGCCACGCCACGGAGCTGTTCCACCTGGCGCCGACCGAGCGCATCCAGATGATGGAGGAAGTCAGCCGGTTCGCCAAAGTGCTGGCAGAGACGTTTGACGCCCGAAAAATGAACTACGGCTTGCTTGGCAACCAGATGCCGCACATTCACTGGCACCTCATCCCGCGCCTTTCCAGCGATCCCGCGCCGCTCGAGCCCGTCTGGAGCGTTCCCCACGACCCCGTCACGCTGTCCGCAGAGGACATCCAATCCACCATCGCGCGACTGAAGAAGCGGTTGTGACGAATGGTATAATGTCGGCCACTCGGTTAACGGAGGGTCACAAGCCCGATGCTCCGTCGATTACTGCTGGTGGCCGTCCTCAGCCTGTTCGGCATTCCTCTATCCTTGGCTCAAGCGCCCGAAGATCCGGCGACCCCGCAAGCGCCTCTCGAAAGCCCCCCTCCGCCACCTGAAGCCGTCGGTGATGAGCATCCGTCCTCTCTTCCCTCATCACTCGTGCAGACCGATGCGGCGATGGCGCTCGGTGAAGCACGCGGCGCTGTCCGCATCGCTCCCGGCGATGCAGCCAATCGACTCGCGCTGGCCCGTGCGTTGTACCGCATCGGAGACCTGGATGCTGCCATGGATGAATGCCGCGTGGCCATCAAACTGCAGCCGAACGATGCCAAAGCGCATGTGCAGCTGGGCACCATCCTCATCGCCAAGCAGGACTGGCGCGCCGCCAGGTCCGTGCTGCAGGAAGCGGTCAGGCTCGATCCCGGCTTCACCGATGCCCATTATAGTCTGGGAAGTGTCCACTACTCGTTGGGCCACTTGGAGGCGGCTGTGCAATCGTATCGGCAAACGCTGACGCTACAACCCTATTTCCCCGATGCACGCTACCGCCTCGCGCTATTGCTGAAGCTGTCAAAACACGAACAGGAAGCGGCTCAATTCATGGAAGAGGCGGCATTGGGCGGCGTGCAGCAGGCACAGTTTTTTCTGGGCAACGCCTACAAGAGCGGCCAAGGCGTCGAAAAGGATTTAGGCAAAGCGGTGTTTTGGTGGACCAAAGCCGCTGAATACGGCTATCAACCGTCCGCCGACCTCCTCAGCAAGCTCAGGCGGCAGGCACTGTCGCCGGATCAACCGGACCGCAAGCGCAAGGATGCCCAGGACGCCTTTTTCGCGTATCGTCGTCAACTCTGGGAGGAGTTTCGCGAGTACAGTCTTGCCGACGACGGAGAAACCATCGGCACCAGACTACTGAAGGACCGTCGTAGCGACGTCGCCGTGCCTACACTGCTGAAGGAAGGCTACGCCTTAAGCGAGGGGGCACAGGTCGAATTAGCACGGTTGTATGAAACCGGGTGGGACAACGTCCTGCCGCCGCACGATAAGACAATCCTCGCCTGTTTTGAGCTCACGGCGGCGGACGGCTTTGTTCCCGCCAAACGCATACTGGCCCGGATTTACGGAAGAGGAATTGGCCTGCAACAGGATCTCCCCAAGGCGAAGGCGATGCTCAAGGGACTTCCTAAACAGGAGGCGAACGCCCTCTTAGCCGAGTTCGTCACAGGCGAGCGACGATGATTCCACTCTCCTGGCCCAGACTCTGGCGGCTGTTCATCACGATTCCCCTCTTGCAGGCCCTGACGATCGGGCTCCTGGCCTCGGTGCTCGCCAAGGGACTGTGGACCTTGGCGCCCGTCACCTTTACCGCTCTCGACTGGACCCTGTATGACACCTGGCTGCGGGTTCGAGCCCCGATTGCGACTAGCGACGCGTTGAGCATTGTCGTCCGTGATCCGGACAGCGACGAGCGTTTCGGAGCCATGCTCGACCGGGCCCTCCTGGCGCAATTCATCACGGCGGTCCATGAGGCTGGCGCGTGGGCCATCGGGATCGACCATCGTCTCGACCATGCCAGCCCTTCGTCGCTCGGCGGAGCGGCCAGCGATGCTCTGCTCATCGAAGCGTTGCACGCGGCCGGGCCGGTCGTGCTCGTGCATGACCCGGAGATCGTCCTTGAAACCGCCACAGCTATGACGGGACACGTCCTGGTTTCCACCCAGGCAGATCGGCAGATACGACAGATCCCGCTGTTGTCCGAAGTTGAAGGAAAACCGGTGCCTGCATTCGGCGCCGTTCTCTACGATCTCTATCGGCAACAGCCACTTGTTGCTCAGCGACCGCTCCTCTCGGATCGGATCTCAACCGTCACGCTCAATCCGGTCGGAGATGGGTCGCTCTCGGCGCTGCCAACGATCACATTGTCCTCGGTCTGGGAGGCGATGCAGCATCATGACCGTCGGTACCTCGAAGACCGGTTCAACGGTAAGATCGTCGTCCTCCTTCCAAGCGAAATCAGTCACGGTCCGTGGCTCCTTCCGACAGGACAGTCCGTGGCCGGCATCGTGACGCATCTCCATCTGCTGAATAGCTTGCTCACGGACAATCAGATCGCCGTCACAGGCCGATGGGCATCGTTCGGTCTCACGCTGCTGCTGGCGTCTACCATCGGCTGGGGACTGTTGCGTTTCCCAGGATCGAGGGGCCTTGTCTTTGCCGGAAGCGTCCTTGTGCTCTATGTGGCCCTGACGAGTATCGTGTTGTGGGGCATCCATGTAGTCCTTCCCCTGCCCTTGCCGTTGACGGCCGCCGGCCTCGTCGTCGTTGCCGCAGCCGCCTGGACTCACCTCACGGCCGGCCCGCGGATGGTGCTCCTCGAACAGGACATGTTACGCGTGCAGCAAGACGCCGCCGCGATCCGCGAGACGTTGACGTTGCGCGAAAGCCGCGCCGAAGCGCTCGAAGAGGATCTGGATGCCGCGAAGGCGGCGGTGGCACAATCGACGGCCCAGCAAGAACAGCTCGCCAGGGACACCATCATGCTGCAGTCGGAAATTGGCGAGATCAGATCCCAGGAACAGGCTGCCAGGCGCCAACTCGAGCAAGTGGAACGGCAGTTGACCGATCTTCGTGCCGCCAGTTCGGACTCCAGCACACTTGCAGATACCGAACTGGAGCGGCTCAAGGATGAGTGTCGTGCGTTAGGGATCATCACACAACATCCCGTCCTGCTCAGAATGTTTCGTGACCTGAAAAAGGGGGCGGGCTCGCCGTTGACCGTGCTCCTCTTGGGCGAGCCCGGCACGGGAAAAGAGTTGTTCGCCCGCGCCGTCCACCATCTGAGCCCACGGGCCGGGCGTGCCTTCGTTACGGTCAATATGGCGGCGATTTCCCCCGAGTTGTTTGAAAGCGAGTTGTTCGGCCACATCAAGGGAAGTTTTACCGGAGCAACGGCCGAGCGGAGGGGATACTTCGAACTCGCCAACCACGGAACCATTTTTCTGGATGAAATCGGCGATCTGCGCCTGGATCACCAAAGTAAACTGCTTCGGGTGCTCCAGGAAAAGTCCTTTTACCGGGTGGGTGCTACGTCGCCGACGACTGTCGACGTCCGGATCGTCGCTGCCACCAACCGGGATCTCCAGCGCGGCGTATCCGAAGGCTGGTTCAGGGAAGATTTATACTTCAGACTGAAAGGGTTCGTGTTTCGTCTCCCGCCGTTGCGTGAGCGGACCGGCGACATCGCGGTGATTGCCGAATCGGCCCTCGCCGACATCGCCCAGCGGATGGAGAAGCCTCGTCCTCAACTGTCCGCCGACGCCCTGCGGCTGCTGAGTGCCTACCGATGGCCGGGAAACGTCCGGGAACTCCGCAATGTGTTGGAGCGTGCCGTTGCACTCACGGACGGAACCATTCTGTCCCGTCATGTCTTCTCGCTCGATGAGACATTAAGCGGCGACGACGGTGATCGGTCCCCGTTTCCAGATGCCGCCGGGGACAAGGCCGTGTTGGAGTGTCTGAGGCAACAAGCCTTTGACATGCAGGCCACGGCCAACATCCTGGGTTGGGATCGCAGCACCGTCACACAGCGCCTGAAGGGCCTCTGTTTCCAAGCGCTGATCGAGCATCACGGTGACCAGGCTAAGGCGGCTGTGGCGATCGCCGGAAATCCTTCTCACGTGCGAACGGTCGAACTGAAACTCAGCGAGTACTACAATCCCCTCATGAGCGTGATCGAACCCTTCAGATCCGTCGATGAGGCCGTCGCTGAGTGCAGGCGTCGTTTCAAAAACCTCCCCGACCGTCATTTTGCCTCGGTTGCCCTCCTGGTTAGGCAACGTCTGCCATCAACTGAAGGAGCGCCGGGAAGGAAGTGACCTTCCGTCCTGCCTGCTGTATCCAAATCAGTCCAATGAGCAAGGCAGCCACAGCCTGAGGCGGTTTGGTTGTCTCCTCTCAGCATCTTCGACCAGACTGCCGTCAGGAGGCCTGGAAAACATTGGTTTTCCCGAGACCTTTTTTCGGGACTGCCAGGCATGTAGATTGCCATGGCAC
Organism: Nitrospira sp.; assembly: GCA_035719945.1. GTDB lineage: Bacteria > Nitrospirota > Nitrospiria > Nitrospirales > Nitrospiraceae > Nitrospira_C. Next base: position 938 of record DASTFK010000263.1, on the reverse strand, counting down.
GCCTCGATGTTTTCGTTCCTCGATCAACACACTAGGGAAATCCATCTCACCAAGCTATCGCTAGCCATCACAGGAGCCGCAGGGGCCCTGTTGGTCTGGTCCACTAGTAAAATTGCTTGGTCCGCTCTCGAGCAGGAGGACATGCTTGGGCTCATCGAAACCGGTCTATTTGGAGCACTCGCCGGCTTCTTGATCTATGGAAACCTCTGTTATGAGATCGCACGACTTGGAAGATTCCGGCGCATGGATGGGCGCGGTGCCCACCCGGATGGCGCGGCTTCGTGCTTCGGTGCAGGTGCTCCCGGCTTGACCATTCTGGTCCCTTCGTACCGGGAGGAAATATCGGTCATCCGTCAAACTCTCATATCTGCAGCATTGCAACAATATCCCCATAAGCGCGTCGTCCTGCTTCTGGACGATCCACCTTCGCCCATGAGCAGAAAGGGTCAGGCGGCGCTTTGGGCGGCTCGCAGTCTTCCGTTCGACCTGCAAACTTTGCTGGCCTCCCCTCCTCGGTACGTCACGGAAGCGAAGTCGGCGTTCCGCTCGCGGCAATCACGAAATCTCACCGCGCTGAAAGACGAATGTGTGTCCATCGCTGACTGTTTCAGGTGGGCGGCGGAGTGGTTCGAGGTGCAAGCGAAGCTGACCCCAATCGACTCGCACACGGATGCGTGGTTTGTGGAGCATATTCTCGAGCAACCAGGGCACGTCTGCCGCGAACAGGCCGCACAATGGTTCACGCGAAGAACGTGCGTGTCAGAGGGACAGGCGGACGTCCTGTTCCAGGATCTGGAGAGCGCCTATTCTCAACTCGCCACCCGCTTTGCGGTCGAATTCGACGTCTTTGAGCGCAAACAGTACTGCAACCTTTCCCACGAGCCTAACAAAGCCATGAACCTGAACAGTTTCCTGGGCCTGATGGGAAAACGCGTCAA
>DASTFK010000262.1:0-5103 GCA_035719945.1 Nitrospira sp. | reverse complement strand
GGCAGCAGGTACAGGGGCAGGAGTCCTTCGGGCGGAGTATCGATCCGGCCCGCGAACGCCGCAACCGAGGCGAGGCTGATCACAGCCCATGTGACCGCGGAGCGCTTCAACTGCTCGGGGTTCGACCGGAAGGGCAGGCAGGCCACCGCTCCTAACAAGGGGATGCCGGCGAGCAGCCATGGGATTAGCGCGGCGTCCATCATCGCGACCAGCCCCGCTCCCGTTTGTCGAGTTGATGGACCAGGCGCATGATGGTCTGCCCTGTCAGCGCGTAGAGTTCGTCGGCATAGAGCCGGTTCATGAAGGGCAGATACAGGCGTATCCGCAGACCGTCGATCCAAGCCGGCATCCGTACGGTCATCCCATGTGCGCTCATGTAGAGGTAGGACCAACTCACGACGGTCAGGATCGTGGCTGTGACAATCATGAGGTCGAAGAGCCAGTCGGGAAGATCAGCCACCTTGAAGTAGGAGGCCACTTCCTCGGGATTCGGGTACAGGAACTCCGTGAAAGACTCGACAGCGAATAGATAGACAAACACGATGAAGAGCAGCGTCATGAGCATGGCGGCTGAGACTTTCCAGGACGCCACTTGCCGCAATCGCGTGAGTGTCAGGATCGCCTGCGACGAGGTAATCCAGATGAAGAACAGAAAGATCACCGTGCCTTGCGATTCCAGCAAGGGGATGCGCAACACCCCATGCGTGATCAGCAGAATGAGCAGGGGGATGAAGAGGGTGGTCACGAACCCGGTGAACCACGTGAGACGTGATAGTCCTGGTTTCTCGGTCTGATCGTCCACATGGGGAAAATGTGGTTCCAGTCGGGCATTATGAATGACGTTGCCGCAGTTCAGGAAGACCGTCGCCTTGAAGAGGCCGTGGGCGATCAGGTGAAAGACGGCAAGGGAGAAAGCCCCCAATCCACATTCCATGATCATGTATCCCATCTGGCCGATTGTGGAAAACCCGAGCGTCTTCTTGATGTCGTTCTGGGCCAGCATCATGGAGGCACCGAGGATGGCGGTCAGCGTCCCGATAAGAAAGGCGACATGCAGCGTGGTTGAGCTCAGGCCGAACAACGGCGCAAGGCGGTTGATCAGAAACCCGCCGGCATTGATGATGCCCGCGTGGAGCAACGCGTGGACCGGCGTCGGAGCGAAGAGCGATCCCGGAAGCCAGAGGTGAATTGGAAACTGAGCGGATTTCCCCATCGCTCCGACGAAGAACAGCAACGTCACGGCGGTGGCGCCGCTCATTTCCATGCCCGGCCAGAGAGACAGCATGACCGGAGTATTCGACGCCCGGATAAAGAGTTCCTGGAATTCGAGCGTGCCGTACAATTGATAAGCGAGCGCGATGCCGGCGAGAAAGGCCGTGTCGGCCACGCGCAAGATCGTAAAGGTCTTGAACGCTCCCACCAGCGTTCCCTCATGCGCATGATTGTGCGCGAGTACGTAAAGCAGATAACTGAGAATCTGCCAGAAGAGAAAGAGCATCATGAGATTGGCGCTGGACACCATGCAGATCAGGACGAAGTCCGTCAGGCAAATCATGGCGAGATACCGACGGGCGTGCCGGTCCTGGTACATGTATCCCGTGGAGTAGGTGTAGATAATGACGCTCACACCGGTAATCAGCGTCACCATGACCGCGCTGAGGCGGTCGACGTAGAATCCGAAGGGGATCGCAAACGAGGCCACCGAGGATAGATCGTAAAACCGGATGGAGACAGGTCCCTCAGTCGTCACGTGATACAGCGTGGCAGCGGCGCCAAGGAAGGCCGCGCCGACGGGGTAGGCGGCCAGCTTCATCCGCGCATACTCTGAGCCGCGGCGCCCGAATAGCACGATGCAGGCGGCTGCGAGCAGGAGAAGCGGCACCAGCAGGACGAGCGTCACGACTACCTCATCAGGGGCTAACCATTAATACGGCATCTAGACCGCCGTCAAGCGCGCCATTATGGCGTCCGTCCCTGCGCCGGCTCATCGAAGCGCCGGATGGCGGCCAACTGGACCCGACCCAGGCGGTGCAAAACCTCGTCGACGTAGAGCCGATTCAAGAAGAGGACATACAGGCGGATGCGGATGGCATCGATCCAGCCCGGCACCGGCAGCGTTCTACCGTGCGCCCTGATATACACATAGACCCAGCCGATGACGGTCATGAGCGTCGCCGCGCCGATCATCATGTCAAACAAACGGCTCGGCAGCTCCGCCGCGTTGAAGTATGAGGCGACCTCTTGCGGGTTGGGGTACAAGAACGCCGTGAATGACTCGACCGCAAACAGGTACACGAACACCACGAACAAAAGGGTCAGCAACATCGCGGCCGACACTTTCCATGATGCGACGGCGCGCAGACGCGTGAGCGTCAGGATGGCCTGTGAGGACGTGATCCAGATGAAGAACAGAAAGATTACGGCGCCTTGTGCTTCGAGCAAAGGAATGCGCAACGCGCCGTGCGTGACCAGAAGAATCAGCAAAGGCACCAGCAGCGTCGTGACGAATCCGGTTACCCAGGTCAGGCGCGAGTAGCTGCTCTCGTCTGTCTCGTGTTCGGGGTGAGGGAAATGCGGCTCCATCCGAGCCTTGCCGATGACATCGCCGCAGTTCAAGAACACCGTCGCCTTGAATAGGCCGTGCGCGATCAAATGGAACACGGCGAGGGAGAAGGCACCGAGTCCGCATTCCATGATCATATATCCCATCTGCCCAATCGTCGAAAACCCGAGCATGTTCTTGATGTCGTTTTGGGCCAGCATCATGGAGGCGCCCAGCACGGCCGTCAGCGTACCAATGAAGAAGGCCGTATGCAGCGCAGGCGAGCTCAGCCCGAACAGGGGCGCAAGCCGGTTGATCAAGAAGCCTCCCGCATTGATGATGCCCGCATGTAGGAGCGCTGTGACGGGCGTCGGCGCGTACAAATAGCGCGGTAGCCAGATGTGGAACGGAAACTGCGCCGACTTGCTCATGGCTCCGATCAGCAGGAGCAGTGTCACCGCCGTAGTCCCGTTGCATTCAACGCCGGGAAGCACTGTGATCGTAGCCGTTGATTGACTTGCGGCGGAAAACAGTTCGGGGAACTCCAGCGTGCCATAGAGCGTATAGGCCAGCGCCGTGCCGGCGAGGAAGGCGACATCCCCCGTGCGCAGGAGCGCAAAGGTTCGAAAGGCGCTTTCCAGCGTCGCGGCATGGGTATGGTTGTGAATCAGGAGATAGAGAAGGTACGACAGAATCTGCCAGAACAGAAACAGCATGATGAGGTTGGCGCTGGTGACCATGCAGAGCAATACGCAGACGGCGATGCCGAGCAGGGTGAAATAGCGGCGTTCGTGCGGCTCCCCATGCATGTATTCGATGGAGTAGACATAGATGACCGTCCCGATAGCGGAGATAAGGACCAGCATGACCGCGCTGAGACGGTCAACGTAGAAGCCAAGCGGCACGGGGAATGAACCAGCCAGGTCCGGATTATAGAAGCGGGCCGTGATAGGTCCTTGCGTCGTGACGACATAGAGGGCCGCAACGGCGCCGCAAAATGCAGCCCCCAACGGCCAGACAGCGATCTTGACCCGGTTGCGGACCGACGCTCCTCGACCGGCCACCACGATAAGCGCCGTCAAGAGCGGGAGGAGGGGGACGAGCAGCAGCACAGTCGACATCGGCACCTCGCGCGTGAACACCGCATGAAACACGAAAGCCAACCGCGGTGCCGATCAGCAATCGACGCCTCCGGTTGGCTTGTACTGCAACCGGCCTCATGCACAGTGCCGGTCACCCTACGGCCACCTCACAACGAAATTCGGCGTCCTGTTCGTCCGCGACACACGTCGGAACAAGCAGCAGCGCCGTCTGTTGAAGGGCGTTCAATCAATAATACGGCGGCCCGTTCATCGTCAAGCATGGACTGGCAGCTCAGTCCTCTCACCCGTCGTTCCTTGGTCCGAAAGACCCATGGGGAGAGCGGCATGCCGACAAATGGCTTACGTTTCCGCTTGTTCGCCTCCCACTCTCCTCCTATAATCCTTCGCGCCAAGACAGGATCTATGGAAACGTCCATCCGCAACGCGATCATCAAGTTTGAACAGGAATTCATGGGCAGGGGGCCGGACGACGTCCGGGCCTTTATCGTCCGTGATCTGGTGGTCGTGCGCCTCAAAGGCGTCCTGACACCTGCCGAACGGCAGTTGGCAAAAACTGCGGAAGGTGTCGACATGGTGAAGCGACTGCGGCAGAATTTGATCGCACAAGGACGGGACAAGCTGTGCGAGCAGGTGAGCGAGATCACCGGCGCCAAAATTCTCGGCGTCTTCACGGACATCGACGTCCAGATTGGAGAACGCGTGTTTGTGTTTACGATGGATCGAGAGCTGCAGAACGGCGGACGTTAACCGGCGATGGAAAAACTCGTCAAAGGATTTTTGAAATTCCGGGGCGAGGTCTTCGGGAAGAAGAAAGATCTCTTTACCCGTCTCTCCCAAAAACAGGAACCGCGCGCGCTGTTTATCACCTGCTCGGATTCCCGCGTGGATCCGACGCTCATGACGCAGGCGGAGCCGGGAGAACTCTTCATCCTGCGAAATGCCGGCAACATGGTGCCTCCCTACGGGTCGATGCAGGGCGGGAGCACTGCGACCATCGAATACGCGATGGCCGTGCTCAAAGTACCGCACATCATCGTCTGTGGTCACACGGATTGCGGAGTCATGAAGGCGCTGCTGCATCCCGAAGACGTCCATGACTTGCCCGCCGTCAAAGAATGGATCGGACAGGCGGAAACCACGAGGCGCTTGATGCGGGAACATTATGTCGATCTCGAGGGCAACGACCGCTTGATCAAAACCACGCAGGAAAACGTCAGGGCTCAACTCGATCATCTTCGCACTCACCCTTCTGTCGCATTACAGCTTCGGAAAGGAAAGGTGGATCTCCACGGATGGGTCTATTCGATCCCCACCGGCGACATGTGGGTATACGATTTCGACAGCGAGCAATTTACTCCTCTCTCGGAAGACCCTCCACGCTTGAAAGCCGCGCTCTAGTCCTGGCATCCTGAACGTCATGGGCGATCGTCATCTTGAAACCCTCTCGTTCGACAATAC
>DASTFK010000261.1:0-2845 GCA_035719945.1 Nitrospira sp. | reverse complement strand
CTTTCGAATGCTCGGCCACGGTCAGATACAGCAGCTCGGTTCCAGCCAGATGGGCAAACGCAAACACTACGCCGGCGAGCGCGTGGACGGCGAGACTCGGTCCCCAGTTGCGACGCGGGAAGGGAAAGCGGTTGGACAGGTACAAGATTCCCGGTGTAAGAGCAGCCAGCACAAGCCACGACGGCAGGGTCTTCTCGAACGCCACGCGCCACGTGACCTTCATGGGTTCCATATCCGTGGACGCGAGGTACACCTGGGTTGCCTCGATGAGGGCCAGAATGATGCTGCACCCAACGATGACACCGGCAATATTGAAGATCTGTCGTCGCGCCCGTGAGTGCTCGAGGTCGGTCATTGCACCAATCTAAACATCGCCCCTCATCGAAATCAATCGCTCGGTGTCCCTCCACCTGACGGGTCGTCCCTGCCCTGCGCGGCTCATCCCAAGTCATTTGAGCATTCTCCAAAGCCTGCCTAGGCTGGCAAATACCCGCGGATCACGCCCATCGGTTCGCGTGTTGTGCCGCAAAGCTGATCAGGGGTGGCTCTCTCTCCTTGGACGGATGCCTCGCCAGGGCTCCGGTGACTGAGTCAGCTCCGTGCCAGACGGCTTTGCGGCACAATAGGCGGATGGCTACCAACAACTGGCTCTTCAAAGAAGAACCGACGAGCTACAGTTACGACGCCCTCGTCAAGGATCGCAAAGTCACCTGGTCCGGCGTGAAGAACCCGTTGGCTCAGAAACATCTTCGCGGCGTCCGCCAGGGCGACCGCATCTTCTCCTACCACACCGGCAATGAGAAGGCTGTCGTCGGGATCGCCCGTGCATTGACCGATGCGTATCCGGATCCGGCGGACAAAACCGGGAAGGCCTCCGTCGTTGACGTTGCGCCGGAAAAGAAACTTGCCAGGCCCGTGACACTTGCCGAGATCAAGGCCGACCGCAAGTTTGCGCAGTTCCCGCTCACGCGGTTGCCGCGTCTGTCAGTGATGCCGGTGAGCGATGAGGAATGGGAACGGATACTGGAGAAATCTCGAGCTTGAGCCCTCTCACCACAGAGGACACGGAGGACACAGAGAAACAAACTAGGACAAAACCAAAATTGCTCTGTGACCTCTGTGGTTAGAAGCTTTTACCATCGAAACACCCGGTGGCCTCGCCATTCGGGACCTTCCGTCACGAAGCCCCACTCGGGATTCTGCTTCTGGTCGCGCAGCGCGGCCCTCACACAATCGAATGTGGACAGGTGTTCGTCGCTGCACTCGAAGTACGTAATGAAGTCGTACTCCCCCGGTCGCTGGTAGCCGTCTGGATTGTGATAGAGCTTGCGGAAGACGGTGGCAATACCGGCCTCGGCCGATTGTGCATGACCTTTGACGTGCTCACCGGAGCCTGGTTCCTGATGCGGGTAGAAATACCGGTGCCGCTCGAGCGCGCTCTTGCTCCACCATTCTTCGCTCTTGTTCATCGGCAGGATGATCGCATTGCGGGCAATGCGTCCGCCCGAGCGCGGTGCGGCTGTCTTATACGCATAACCGTGCATCTCGGCGCTGGTGTACCGTGGGGCTCGCTCGGCACCATCGATCGACAGGAGATCGATGTCGGGGCCGACCCGACGCAGGATTTCGCCTTCGAGCTCGCCGAGCCGCGGGCGATAGCTTGCCGTCACTTGCACGGCAAATTTTGCCGACTGAATCCCATTACCCGGCGGAGGATCACCGGCCAGCGCCAGAAACTGGATCGTTTCACACGGCTGCGCGTCACGCGAACCGTCCGTGCCGAAGTCGTTGAAGAAACCGCGGGCGACCTGCATACCGGCGCTTCGAACGCGTGCCAACGCACTGTCGTCCTCTGGTGGGACGATGAGAAACAGGAACTTCGTAAATGAGAGGTTCGCGCCGAGTGACGTGTTGCCGTTCGCGGTTGCCATACCGTCTTCAGGAATTCTATCGGCAGGCGCACGACGTCAGGCAGCGGGCCGCGCGTTTTGCTGCAGTCGTGTGCAGAAATGTGAACCTCGTGTCTCGGACTTGGACTCGAATTCGGAGAGCTCACGCGCGGCGGGTGAGTAACGCTGTGAAGAGAAGACCAACCGACCAGCTGAGCGTGAGAACCTGGAATCCAAGTTCCTGCAGCATGAGCCCACCGAGGGAGGGCCCGATGAGCAGGCCGATTCCCCACGCAACGTTGTAAAGGCCGTACACGACACCGAACGATCCAAGGCCCGCGCTGGACGATGCCTCAGCCATATATGTGAGAGAGGGGGTCACAATGAGGCCGAGGGCCGCGAAGGCAATCACCATCGACACCGTCATGAAACGCCAATCGGTCGGGACATTCAGGGTCGGCAGCACCAGCGCACCAGCGACGAGTCCGGCCACCATCAGTCGGTGCCCTCCCCAGCGATCGCTCAGGCGCCCGTAAACCGGATGAACGATCGCCGACACGACCGCTGCCGCCCCGAACATCAACCCGATGCGCGCTGGCCCCAACCGAAATCGCGATTCGAGCACGAGCGGCAGAACAGGCTCGAGCATCGCGTACGTAGCCGACCCCGCCGCGGCGACGATGGCGCACATCATGATCGCCCGGTGTTTGAGGACGCGGGTCATCGGCACGGCTTGCACAGCTTTGCGATCCGGAATCCTGATGAGAAGAAATGCCACCGCGGTAAGAGCAGCCGCTGCCGCGACGACCAGGAACGGAAGCCTGATCCCGCCCAGCTCGTACAACCAACCCCCAAGCGATGGACCGACGATCACCCCGAGGTTGGTGGCCGACATGACTATACCCATCATGCTGCCCCGCTCGTCGGGCCCATAGAGGTCGGCAATCAAGGCAAAT
>DASTFK010000260.1:0-5960 GCA_035719945.1 Nitrospira sp. | reverse complement strand
CGGGACGTACCCATGATCTATGTGACTTTTTGATGCTTGCGAAAAGGTCCCTTGGTCTTCATTCCTCTTGACCATAAGCGCCATTCGGCGTACAAGCGCGCACTGTGCTGAGATCGCCCCATGGACTTGGGTGACGCAAACACTTATGGAAGGAGTTCGGGTATGACCCTCGCGCGCATAGGAATGGTTTTAGCGGGAGTGGGTATATTTCTTACGCTGGCGTGCGCGAGTCATAAACACTTCCCCGAATCGTCCCTCACCGGAGGAGTATTCGAGGTCAAGATTGACAACTCGCTGACGCCACAGTCGGTGACCGCAAGACGTGGTGACGAAGTGAGGTGGATCAATATGAGCAATGCCTCGCTGGATGTTTCAGTGGTCCAAACGCGAGAGGAACTCATCTCTTGTCAGAAGGGGTTTGCGTCAACGAATCTTGGGTATCTCTTCGGAACATCGGAGTACGAGAACATTGTGATGGCGACGGTGCGCCCCAACGAATCCGCCAGCCTGTGTTTCGCAATCCCTGGAAAGTACGTCTATACCCTGCGCAAAGATCCTTCCACAACCGGCTCACTCGATAAGATGAGTGGCTCTATCACGATCGAATAAAATCGACACTCGCGGATTGATCTAACGGTCGCTTCGGGGAAGAATGGGGAACCGGCGAGCGGTCATGAGCCTGCCTCCCAAGTCCGACGACGACGACGATGCTGACGTAGACTCTTGGGGCTTTCCTTCAGGAAGCGTGATGAGAAAGTTGGTCCCCTGACCAACGATACTTCGGGCTTCGGCCGTGCCGCCGTGTTCTTGAATGATTTGATGGACGATCGACAGCCCGAGCCCCGTCCCCACACGATCGGTGCTTTCATGTTTCGTGGTAAAGAACGGGTCAAAGATATGGGGGAGATCTTCCGGCGCAATTCCACAGCCGGTATCCGCCACTTCGATTTGCACCCATCCGCTCTTGTCGAGACGAACCACGTGACGAGTCGTAACGGTTAAACGTCCTCCCGTCTTCGCCATGGCGTCAATTGCGTTCATGGCAAGGTTCATGATCACCTGCTTGATCTGTTGACGATCGACCAGCATGGCTGGGAGATCTTCGGCAAGCTGTTTCTCGATCGTGATCCCCAGCTTGTCGGCTTTGACCTCGATAAATTGCAGGCACGAGGAGACAATATTGTTCAGCGATTCTGCAGAAAACTTCGGTTTCATATAGCGTGCATAGTCAAGAATCTCTGCGATGAGGCGCTCTATACGAGCAAGATCGTCTAGGACCTGTGCGCTGAACGACTCCATGAAATAGGGATCGTCCCGCCGCGACGGCACCAATTGGATAAACGTACTGATCGACGTCAGGGGATTGCGAACCTCGTGAGCGAATCCGCCTGCAATGGCTTCCAACGACCGGAGCCGATCGGCGCGCCGAAGGAGCACCTGGGTCTGCTTCCATTCTTCGTGCAGGACGGCATTGTCGAGTGCGATCGCCGCATTGTCTGCAAGCGAGCGGAGGAGGCTGAGCTCGTCGTGCGAATACAATCCCAGGCCTGGCTTATGACCGAGATTGACGAAGCCGATCAAGCTCTTCTTATTGACAAGCGGCAAGCATACTTCAGATCCCAGTTGAGTCATGGTCTCAACCAGTGTGGCGGCCAATCGTTCGTCAAATCCCGGCGATCGTTGCTGGAGTTCTTCTTTGACGATCGGCTGATTGCACGCCAACAGGTAACTTGTAAAAGGCTCGTTGTTCATGACCCGCATGGGGCTGTGCTGCTCGTTGAGTGCGCGCGATGCCTTCGGCACATAGCACCCTTTTTCCTTGTCAAAAAGAAACAGCGAGATCTTCTCAATGCCCATGACCGCCTGGAGCGTGTCCACAATTTCGGCCTGCAAGTTGGCAAGATCGAGCTTCATCACCATGGCATGCGCGAATCGGGTTAACGTCTCGTACGCGTCATGCCGGCTGGGGAAAAACGCTCTATTGACGGCAGATTGAAGGTGTGGTTGGAACGTGACGTACACGATCGTGAACATGACTGTCGCGAGCGCGAGCAGTAACGCGAGCGTGTCCGGAGGTAGATCGTCCAACGCGTGGCCCAGGAACACGACCAGGAGCGCAAACGGCAGGAGCGGCAGATAGACGGCGCTCCGAGACACGAGGAGGGCGGCATCCAGGAGCCGGTACCGGAGAATCGAGATTGTGATGACGGCTGTCAGTAGAAAGATGGGAATGTATCCAAGGGGATAGATTTCATAGCCGAACGCCGGGAAGAAATCGATCGAGCCTGTATAGGCAATGACAAAGGCAGGGAGAAGAAATCTGATCTGCTGACGCTTAATGGGAGTCGTGACGGTGCGATACGTGTGGATGTAGTCGGTGAAGGCCACGGCCATATACGAGAAGAAGATGATGAAAAACGGCGCGCTGGCCGGTCCCCATTGCGGGAAGTATCCCCACCAAAATCGATGGACGCCTGCGACAAAGTCTTCACGGAAGAGGACGGCCCCAGCCATGAGCGTCGCGAGTGCATAGCCTATCCATATCGAACGGCGACGTTGGAGTTGGAGAAACTCGGCTGAGAATCCGTAGAATGCGAGAGAGATGTACATGACGCCGACATTGTCGAGTTTAAACCAGTGCAACGCTGTTTCGGCATCCGTGGAGCAAAGACCGATGCTGGTCGCATCGAGCCAGAGGGCGATGCTGGCACAGAGAACGAGGAAATGGCGATGTGCGTGGGATTGTCTATTGGATCGGTAGACGAGGAATCCCAACGCAAGGGTGACGATCCCCACGAGAAAGATGGGAATGGCATGGACGTTGATGAAATAGGTTGAAGCCGCGACCATGATGCGTTACACCGTGCGCGCCCGAGCGACCCGGTGTAAATCTTCCTCAGTGACGTAGCCGGCGGAATTGCGAAATGGCGCCAGGCCAAATCCTAGCGAACGGCCCATTGCGGTGATGTGCTCAGCCTGGGTGGGATCGGCTTTTCCAAGGGAGTAATGTCCGGTCCATCCAATCGCGGTCAAAATCATGGTCTCCGACAGACAGCCGAGGGCTTCCTCGGATCCCACGTCCAGATCGAAGTGCACATCAATATTATTAGGCGTTCGGACGATGGCGGATTCGATGACGAGAACATCGGGCCGCTGGAGAGGGACGTCTTCGGACACGTTCTTCGGCTGTGCGGCATCAATGACAATGGCACCAGCTTTCAGGTGAGCAGCGGTCAATAGAATATAGGGGTTGTTCGTGATGGCGATAACGACATCCGCCTTCGGGACCTGATCCAGACTTGTCATGCCCTCGATGATTGAAGGCTGGTCGCCCAATTCTGAGATTAGATTTTGAAGTGCATCCTTCTTGATATCGATGATGAAGAGTGTACCGACAAGCCGGGCAAGAATCTTCGAGCAAGCGGAACCCACCGATCCGGCACCTCCGACAATCGCCACGGTGGCATGCGGCAGACTGAGATTGGTCAGGGCTGCTGCATGAAGCACGTTCTGGACGGCCACAGCGGCCGATTGGGCGTTCCCTGTTGTTAATCCCAGCCTGACCTTGCCCTCCAGCTCTTGTCCATCCCGGGTGAGGATCGAGGTGAATGCGCCCAGCCCTGCGATGGTCGCTCCCATTTTTTCCGCCAGGCGAACGGTCTGCCACACACGTAGCCGAGCGAGCCGGGGGTTGCGAATCATCTGTTCAGTTGTCAACGGTGTAATCAGAATGGCTCCTGTCGTCGGGGTCCCATTCGCCAGGGTCAGGCCAGTGATGTAGGAGGCCACCAACGGCCATTGATACCGAATCCAGCGTTCGACGACATAGGAAGGCAACCGGCCGGCAAACGGGAACTTACGCACAACATCGCTCAGTGTGCGGGGATGACCAATGAAGGCAAAGGTAATGGGTGTGATGAGGAGACGGGTGAAGGGAGCAGGCAGGAAGCGGACGATCAGGTCGCGAAAGACTTGAAGGAGGTGCCAAGCTCCTAGCCATACGGCAGGCCAGGATAACCGTAATGGAGCTTGATCCGTCTTCTTGGGTGCCTCTCGGACGGGCGGTGAAGACACGGCGTGGGCCAGACGAGCCGACTCAGCTTTACGTTCCACCATCGGCTTGTGAGCGGGATGATAAGGATTGTCTGTAATGAATAAGGATAGAATTGACCGGGGATTAGTCGTCACGAGTGCCGCTCGGGCTGATGCTCGTGCAGGCCCCTCCGGCATTTCCAGGCTCTGGAGATAGGTTTCCAGCTCCTGCAAGGCAGACTCAAGGACCAGCCGTACGGTCTGTCCTAAAGCGTCGAGAGCGATGTCGACCCTAAACCGAGTGGGCGATTCGCCCTCATCCTCGGTCACTGCGGTCACGCGTCCCGACAACGGCATGTAGGCGACATTCTGGCTGTAGCACAGAACGACGGTCACTGCAGTGCCTGGTGAGGAGACGCAATCCGTTAAAAATGAGATCCGATCGAGGCCGAGTTCTTGAGTGACCCCTCGCGCCTGGTTCCCTCCAAGATCGACCACGACGGGCAGGCTTACTGCGAGCTGACTCGAAACGGTACTTCCCACCAGTGCGTTATTCCTCCCGGCTCAATGCTGTGTTCCCTGACAGAAGCCACGTCTCCTGGACCCTGCATTCTTTCCACGGAGCACTCATGTGCTGTGGGCAATATTGCGTGATAGTGGCTTTTTGTCAATGCGATGGATAGGAAAAGGGGTGCCTGTAGGACAAGAACGGATCTTACGTGCAATCGCCGATAGACATATGATCTGCACGACTGTTTGAACCGTGTCGCGTTGTTGGTATACGGGAACCGGCAGGCGTTTTCAGCTAGGCCCACCTGACAGCTTCAAAGGGGGACTTGTCTTGGCACGCAACGTGAAGTACGGAAGTCTTTAGGACGTAAGTGCTGAACTGCTCGACATGATACGTAAAACAACCTGTATGACGCAGTGGACAGCGAAAGAACAGTGCATTCGACTACAGCTGTGGCTGAGACGAGTCATCGTTTCGGCAAGTCTCGCCCTCGCTTGTCTGTCTCCGACGGTTGCTTCTGCGGGGGCCATACGGATCTTCGATCAGAGCGCCTCGGGAACGGCTCAAAGCGGCGCCGTCGCCGCACAGGCGGACGATCCCTCAGCCGTCTATTTCAATCCAGCCGGCTTGACCCAATTGAGAGGTGTGCAAACCTCCTTCGGCGTCATGTTGGTCGGTGGACATACCACATACACGAGTCCCACGGGTTCGACTGCCAGGGGGGATTTTAGCGGGAGCATCGCCGTTCCGCCGCCAACCAATTTGTATTTCACTGCGAACCTTAAAGATCTCGGGTTCACGGCGCTCGGTGATCTAAGCGCTGGCCTTGGCGTGGTCTCTCCGTTCGGGGTTCTCTACCGTTACCCAGACGACGGCCCTTTTGCGACGGCCGTGACGCGCCAATCGCTACCGCTCATCGATATCAAACCCACGCTAGCCTATAAGCTGAACGACCAACTCTCCGTTGGCGTTGGTGCGGATATCTATACGTTCGCAAGTTTTTGGGGAAGCGGACAGTCTGTCACGAAATTCAATTCTTCGGGCGGCCCCGGCCTGCCGCCTCCTGGTACGCGAATGGAGGTCAACGGCGGTGATACGGCCGCTGGGTTCAATCTGAGTCTCTTGTACACGCCGTTCCGCAACGAAGAGGGAAAACCACTGGCGAATGTCGCCTTCGTTTATCGCAGTCAGGCGACGATGCATCTGAATGGCAACCTCCTTGCGAATGGCGGTCTGGTCGCTGATGCCTCGACGACTCTCGTGTTGCCGCAGGTCTTCACGGGCGGGATGTCGATCTGGCCAATCAGAAATCGCGACCATGAATGGAAGTTGGAGTTGGACGTGGACATGACCGGATGGAAATCCGTCCGGAACACGGATGTGCATCTGTCCAATGGCACGACCATTCCGTTTCCCC
>DASTFK010000259.1:0-3044 GCA_035719945.1 Nitrospira sp. | reverse complement strand
GTCAAAACCGCGGAAGAAGTGCGCCACATCGAAGAGGCGCAGCGGGCGACCGAGGACGCCGTTTCCGCCGCTCATGAGCTGCTGCGGCGGGCGACGATCCAGCATGGGCAGTTGTGGCTGGAGGACAGCATGCTGACTTCGGAACGGATCAAGAAGGTCATCAACGTGAAGCTGATGGAGCGCGATTGCGTCGCGCAACATACCATCGTGGCGGGCGGGGAGCTGGCCTGTGATCCGCATAATGAAGGGAGCGGTCCCTTGCCGGCACATCGCAGCATCATCTTCGACGTCTTCCCGAGGTCGGCGTCCTCACGCTACTTCGCTGATATGTCGCGGACCGTGATCCGTGGCACCCCGAGTCCGGAACTGAAGAAACTCTACCAGACCGTGCTGGACGCACAGGAAGAAGCCATCACGAAAATCCGGGACGGCGCCGACGGTATGAAGATTCACCGGGGGATTTGCGACCGATTCGAAAAGGCCGGTTACAAGACTGGCTTGGTGAACGGGCGTATGCAGGGCTATTTCCACGGCACAGGTCATGGTGTCGGGCTGGATATCCATGAAGCCCCCCGCATCAGCCGTACGGGCTCCTTGCTGCTGGAAGGCCACGTCGTTACCGTCGAGCCCGGCCTCTACTATCCAGGCCTGGGCGCCGTTCGGATCGAAGACATGGTCTTGGTGACCGCCGACGGCTGCCGGAACCTCACGAATTATCCCAAGACGTTCGAGCTCGATTAACCGCCTGCTCCGCCCGACTGTCATCAACGGTCCCTCGTCGTTCAGGTCCTGAACGCACCACACGTGCATGTCGGACGGGACTCCCATACCGTTTCTCTGGCAGGTCCCCCATGTCGTACGATTTCCGGTTTCTTGAAGATGTTGCTCTAGCCGACATCGCGTTCGAAGCTGAAGGCGACTCGATTGAGGACCTGTTTCAGGGGGCCACGCGTGCTCTCCTCGAGACGATGGCTGATCCGCAGACCGTGGGTGCCTCTTGGAAGCGCCGAATCGTCAAGATGGACGCCGCATTGGATGATCTCCTCGTTGAGTGGTTGTCGGAAATCGTGTATTGGAAGGATGCGGCTGGGGTCGTGTTCCACGAGGCGCCGCTAAGCCTGACTCATCAAAATGGGCAGTGGAAGATCGAGGCCTCTCTGATAGGCGCCCCGGTTGACCATACCCTGCAAACCTTGCGCAATGACGTGAAAGGCATTACGAGACATCTCTATAAGGTAGGGCAGGACGGCCCGCTCTGGAAAGCCACAGTGGTGGTCGACGTTTAGCAGAATGTTGAAAAAGGCGCTCATCTCACCCGCCCCAGCCCCTGGCGCGCCGAGACGCGCCCTTTCTCCAGGCTGCGTTCTCGTATCGCTTAGAAGCTCGACGTACGGCCAAGAAGTACGCCCTCGCCTCTTCGCTCGCTGCGGCCTTGCTGGTCAACCTTTTTGAACATCCTGCGATATCTTTTGGATACATAATGCAATTGAACACCGGCATGAAGGTGAACCGGATCACCGACGAAGTCTGGGAAATCCCGACGTCGGAAAAATCGGGAATGCTCGTGCCTGCACGTATTTATGGGACGCCGGGCATTCTACAGTCGATGGATCAGGGCGTCTTTGATCAGGTCACCAACGTCGCCTGCCTGCCAGGCATTCAACGCTATGCCCTCTGCATGCCGGATGGCCACTGGGGGTACGGATTCCCCATCGGCGGTGTGGCCGCGTTTGATGTGCGTGAAGGAATCATCTCGCCGGGAGGGGTTGGGTACGATGTCAATTGCGGCATGCGGCTGATCCGCACGGATCTCACGTTGGCCGACGTGACGCCTCGCTTGGAACGCTTGATGGATGAGCTCTTCCGCCGAGTACCGGCCGGCGTCGGTGCGGGCGGATCCGTCAAACTCTCGCGCGGCGATCTCAACGCCGTGATGGTGCAAGGCGCGCGCTGGTGCGTGGAAGAGGGATACGGTTGGCACCGGGATCTTGATCGCATCGAAGAAGGCGGCTGCATCAGAGAGGCCGACCCCTCGACGGTGTCCGACCAGGCGGTCAGGCGCGGGATCAATCAGCTTGGAACGTTGGGATCGGGCAACCATTACCTCGAAGTGCAAGTCGCCTCGAACGACCGGATATTCGATCCGGCGACGGCCGCCGCGCTGGGGATCACGGGCCAGGATCAGATCGTCGTTATGGTCCATTGCGGGTCCCGCGGGTTTGGGCATCAAGTGGCAAGCGATTACCTGACGGTGTTCGCAAAGGCGATGCGGCGCTACGGCATTTCGGTAAAAGATCAGCAGTTGGCCTGTGCGCCGTTCCGGTCGCAGGAAGGCCAGGACTATTTCGCTGCGATGAATTGCGCGGCGAATTCGGCCTTCGCCAACCGGCAGGTGATCACCCATCATGTGCGGGAAGCCTTTACTGCCGTGTTCGGCCCGTCGGCGGAAGAGCTGGGCATGGAACTCGTCTATGATGTTGCCCATAACATTGCGAAAATCGAGCGGTACCCCGAAGGCGAATTGCTTGTACATCGCAAAGGAGCCACGCGGGCGTTCGGGCCGGCCAGCATGGAGCTGACACCGGAGTTTCGACAGACCGGCCAGCCGGTCATCTGCGGCGGTTCAATGGAGACCGGATCTTATCTGATGGTCGGGACGGATCGTGCCGTGGAGGAGACGTTCGGCTCGACGATGCATGGCTCGGGACGGACCATGTCGCGAGCCCAGGCGAAGAAACAGGTGCGCGGCGAGCAGCTGCAACAGCAGATGAAACAACGCGGCATCCTGGTCAAGGCGGTGTCCATGTCGGGGCTGGCCGAGGAAGCGGGATTTGCCTACAAGAACATCTCCGACGTTGTGGAGACCGTGGAAGGCGCCGGCATCACGAAGAAGGTCGCGGAGCTGCGTCCGATCGGAAATATCAAAGGGTAGGTCGGATTTTGCAAAAACAGTGGCGAATTGGGCCGGGCTTGGCACAATACGAACAGCCGTTCATTCATCACCTGAGGTGGCTGGCATGGAGCAACGGAAGAATCCACGGTTT
>DASTFK010000258.1:0-4008 GCA_035719945.1 Nitrospira sp. | reverse complement strand
GTCATGAGAATGAGCGCGTGAGTTCTCTGGTTTCCTTCCGACAGGTTTCCGCTCGCATCGGTCAGAAAGACATCCTGCACGATCTCAGCTTCGATCTGGAGGCCGGCGAGACCTTGGTGCTCCTAGGCCGGAGTGGGTCCGGCAAGACCACCGCCTTGAAAATGGTGAATGGCTTGCTCCTGCCAAGCGCCGGCAAGGTCTCGATCGAGGGTGTCCCCACGACCGCCTGGGACCTGATCCGGCTGAGGCGTCGAATTGGCTACGTGATTCAGGATGCAGGCCTCTTTCCGCATTTCACGGTGGCCGCCAATGTCGGACTCGTTCCGCGCTTGGAAGGTTGGCCACTCCGCGATATCGACGCTCGCGTCGAGCATTTGCTGACTCAGATCGGGCTTCCTCCGACGCAGTTCGCCACACGCTATCCCCGCGAGTTGTCCGGCGGTCAACGTCAGCGGGTGGGGGTCGCCCGCGCACTCGCGGCAGATCCGCCGATGTTGCTGTTGGACGAACCCTTTGGCGCGCTTGATCCGGTGACTCGTGTGGAACTTCAGCAGCAGTTCCTCGACCTGCGCAACAAACTCGGGAAGACGGCGCTGCTCGTCACCCATGATGTCCGGGAAGCGTTGCTGCTCGGTACCCGCATCGGGGTGCTTCACAATGGTCGATTGGTGTTTCTGGGGGGACGCTCCGAGTTCCTCAAGGCCGACGAACAGGAAGTGCGGGCCTTTCATACCTGCCTGGAGGAAAAGTGGAAGGACACGATCTGATCTCTTCCGCGTTGGCACACGACATCCTCGATTTGACGTTCGAACACCTGTTCCTGGTGAGCCTCTCCATGGGGATCGCCGCAGCGGTGGCGATCCCAGCCGGCATTCTGCTCACCCGTCGCAGGTTCCTTCAAGGGTGGGTACTGGGATTTGCGAACGTTATGCAAACCGTGCCGAGTCTGGCCCTGTTCGGATTTCTCATTCCTCTTCCGTTCCTTGGCGGGATCGGGAAGCACACGGCTATTGTCGCGCTCGTCCTCTATGCGCTCCTGCCGATCCTGCGCAATACGCTCACAGGCATTCTGGGCGTGGACCCCACCGTGCGTGAGTCGGCCATCGCCATGGGCATGACGGGACGGCAGCTGCTCTGGGAGGTCGAACTCCCGCTGGCGGCGAGGACGATTCTGGCCGGCCTGCGTATCGCGACCGTGACGACGATCGGGACAGCGACAATTGCCGCCGCCATTGGCGGCGGTGGGCTCGGCGTTTTTATTTTTCGCGGCCTGGCATCCGTCGATACGACGCTGCTTCTGGCCGGTGCAGTTCCGGCTGCCTTGATTGCGGTGGCGGCGGATCGAGGACTCGAATGGGTCGAACACAAATTGTCGCGTGTGTGATCGTCGGACTGTGGGTGGCAGGCATCGTCAGCTGCACAAGGGAACACCCGATCACCGTCGGCTCGAAGAATTTCACCGAGCAGGTCGTCCTCGGTGAGATCATCGCGCAGCATCTGGAACATCGTCTGGGTCATAGGGTCAAGCGTCAACTGAACTTGGGCGGGACCATGTTGGCGCATCAAGCGCTCGTGCGCGGTGAAATTGACCTCTATCCTGAGTACACGGGGACCGCGCTGACGACAATCTTAAAGTTACCACCCGTCGGTGATCCGGCTGCGGCCATCGCACTCGTCCGAGGCGAATATCAGACACGATTCGGTCTAGAATGGATGGATCCGTTGGGCTTCAATAATACGTTCGCGATGGTGATCCGCGGAGAAGACGCTCGGAAATACAAGATTGCCACCTTGAGCGATGCGGCGCGGCATGCTCCTGGTTGGAATCTTGGTGTGGGGTACGAATTCCAACAGCGGCCGGATGGACTGGCCGGATTACTGAAGACCTATCATCTTCCGATCCACGGATCGCCCAAGACCATGGACCTTGGCTTGCTGTACAAGGCACTCGAACAAGGACAGGTGAGCATGGTGGCCGGGAATGCCACCGACGGCCAGTTGTCGGTTCTGGATGCGCTGGTCCTGCAGGATGACCAGCGTTATTTCCCTCCGTACGACTGTGGTTTGGTCGTGCGTCCTGAGATATTGAAAGACCACCCTGCTTTGCGGCAGGCCCTCGTCGAACTGGCTGGACAGTTCACCGACCAGACCATGCGCAAGTTGAACCATCAGGTGGACGGCGAGCATCGTCCCATACGGGACGTGGCGGAGCAGTTCTTACGGGACGCCGGTCTGCTGCCCTAATCGGCGATCAATAAATTTTCGGCAAAGGTCCACTCCGTATCGATCCATTGCGCTTCACAGAGGAATCCCGTCCGTTGAGCGAGACCGGGAATCTCCTCGACGCGGAACTTGTGGCAGGCTTCCGTCCAGATCGTTTCCCCTTCTTTAATAGTAAAGGTGAAGTCTGCGGCCCGAATCGATATGGTTTGGGTCCTGGTCGAGCGTAGATGCATTTCGATCCGGCGGTCCCTTTCCTGATACCGGACGTCGTGTTCGAAGTGACGTAGGACGAAGTCTCCGCCAAGTTCCCGATTGATCCGCGCGAGCAGATTCAGGTTGAAGGCGGCGGTGACTTCCGTCGGGTCATCATAGGCTAAGAGCATGTCCTTGACCGATTTCATTATGTCAGTCCCGAGGAGAAGGGCGTCACCAGGCTCCAAATGCCGGCGGAGCTCCTGCAGAAAATGCTCTGCTGCCGGCCGGTCAAAATTGCCGATGCTGCTTCCGAGGAATAAGACCAGGAATTTCTGATACGGCTGGCGGTGGGCCGCGGCTTCCTGAATCCCTTCGAGATACGATGTTTCCAATCCAACCATGCTGACCGACCCGAGATGTCCCAGCTCTTGATGGCACTTGAGGAGCGCCGCCGCCGACACATCGATGGGAAAATAGGCGATGGGCCCCCGGTCCGCGAGCGCTTCCAATATCCAGCGGGTCTTTCGGCCGCTGCCGCTCCCCAGCTCGATCACGGACACATGTGGCGGGAGATGCTCGACGATGGCTCCGGCATGGCGACGGAGGAGTCGCAGCTCGGCACGCGTCAGCCCATATTCCGGCAACAAGGTGATCGCTTCAAATAACGCCGTTCCCAGCTCATCGTAGAGGTACCGTGAAGGCAGCTCGCGCTGGCCGACCTTGCCTAGGCTCTCGCTCACGGCGGCGGCGAACTCGCGGAGCGTGTCGGTGTGCAGAGTCTGTGAGCGCATCATGTTAGACCTCCACGCACCGAAATCCGGCATAGACATAGGGGAAGTTGGGACGGAACCAATTTCGAAACGATCGGCGCAGAAATCTCGCGTCCGTCCGAGCGGATGCACCCTTGAGCACATAATGGTCGCCGTCAAAGAAGCGAGCCGAGTACCCGGAATAAAACGGGAGGGGCTGGAAGCCGGGAAAGGGCTGGAAGACCGTCGACGTCCACTCCCATCCGTTGCCAACCAGTTGGGAAATTCCGAATGCGCTGTCGCCCAGTGGGGTCGCAGTCACGGTAAGAGGATCCCATCGGTTTCCGCCGAAGTTTCCGCGCCGCCTATCCGGCTGGTCATCGCCCCACGGATAGGTTCGTTCTTCTTCGCCGCGCACCGTCCCATACGCGGCTCGATGAAACTCGGCTTCGGTGGGCAATCGCTTGCCGGTCCAGGCTGCAAAGGCGGACGCCTCTTCGTGAGTGACATAGACCGGCCAATCCAATGGCAGCGGAACTTCTTCCCACATGCTTCGCCAGTACCACTGGCCCTTGCGCCACGTCCAAAAGTGCGGTGGTTTGGCGCCAGCGCGAACGAATTGGAGATACTCTCCATTCGTGACTTTGTATTTGCTCATGACAAACGAGGCAACAGAAACCTCATGACTCTCGAATTCGTTGTCCCATCCAAACTGATTGTTGCCATAGCGATCCTTACGCGGTTGACCGAGGGTGACCGTGCCGCCGGGAATTTCCATCATCACAGGAATGGCAGATGGGCCTGGTGGGGATGGCGACACCACCGGGGGAGTCTTCTGGTC
>DASTFK010000257.1:0-6039 GCA_035719945.1 Nitrospira sp. | reverse complement strand
TCCATTTGAGACAAAAAAAGGGCGGTAGCTCATAGGAGCTACCGCCCTTTTATTCACCAGAACGGTGGAATTATTTGCCGCCGGGCAGATTGTATTTCGCCGTCCAAGGGATCAAACCACCGAGCGGCTTCTTGTCCGGAGTCAAGACATCGTACTGCATGGGCATTTGCGCACCATCGGGCGTCTTTGGAGAGGTATTCAACTGTTGCTTGGCCGCATAGCAGGACGGTTCCATTTCATTCTTTCCCGCACAGTCTTTCAGCCTGAGAGCCGAAATGCTCATCGTCTTGCCAGGGGCGCCCGCAGTTTCAGGAAGCTTCTTGACCGAGCTAATCACGCGGTGATTCTGTTCCGTCTCGACCGCCGTGAATTCGATCAAGTCGGTCGTGCTGCCAGGAGGCACTTCCTTCGCCGCTGCCGGTCCGGCATGAACCCGCCCCATCTTCTTGAGTTCTTCCCAGGCACCCTTGTCAGCGTAGAATTTCACGTTCTTCCCTGGATGTACCTTCTGCCAGAACAACCCGCTTTCTGCGTTACCGCCGAACACGGAGATATTAATCCACACCGCTTCGTCATAGGGATCGAGAACGATCACACGACCCTGAAGGGTCGTTGGCTTGCTCATGTCCCCCCACTCGAAACGCTCTTGAAACGATTCGATCGCCATGGCGGTGGAGGCAATGGAAACCACCAGCGCAACGGCGGCCGCGAGGGCCCCGCCTTTCATATGAAACTTCATAATCGCATCCTCCTTCAACAGTATGAAAATATGAAATCTCGTCGAAGTTTAGTCAGCCTTCAGGACCTTGAATCCGGTGATCGTTCGGCCATCCAAGCTCACTTCCATTGCAACCAGGTTCTGCGAAGCCTTGATGATCTGGTCCATCAATGCCTTGTCCTTGACTGCGAGACGAACCGTCGTGGCGGCATGATACCAGCCGGCATAGGGGTTATTCTTTTCTGCTCCACCGGTAAAACCCCAGGCGCAGCACACAAACAAAGGATCGGGCGGCTTCACATCAAGATCGGTGGAGGAACGGCCAGCAGGCGCCCCGGAGGCCGGTTCACCGGTGTTCCAGTATTGGATGCCGAAGAGGAGTTCGCCGTCTGGATTATCGGCCCATTGTGACCACACACGACCCTTGAGTGTCTTGGGCGCGGTCGAGTCACTCTTGAGCGGCTGCTTTCCCCCAGCAATCTGATCAGCCGCACCTGTTGGACCACCAGGCGCATCCGCGGCGGCGGCAAAGTCAGCCGTCAGCAAGCCGAGCACAGAAAACACTGCAACTGCGGCTAGAAGTACGACCCTTTTCATACCAAATCCCTCCTTATAAAAATGACCAACACAAAACTGATGAACGGGCTCATTTAAGGACGATGAATATGTAACGTGTTATGACGACTCGGCGACAGGAGAGCAGGCTTTTTGTCACCTCCTTGTTCTGTGGCTCTCACGCCGCATTCGCCGGTGAAAGAGTCTTCCAGTGAAAACGCGGCCATGGTACTTAAAAATGTGAAAGCGAGTCAAGGAAATGTTTGTCCTGTGGATATCTTGGAAAAAGTCACACTTTCTTTTTAAAAACCAACGCCTTGCAGAATAGCACCATGCACGTTGGCGGTGTCAGTTTTTCCCCGGATTTGGTCGATCTATTAGAAAATTCTCATCTATAGGCGTGAAGGGCTCGTGCCGAGACTGGCCCTAATCCCGTGATTGCGAGATGCGTCATACCGAAAAGTTCGCGTCCGACCATCGAGACTTGATCGACCGTCACCCGATCGATGTGCGTCAACATTTGCTCAAGTGACGTGCGCCTGCCATAGATGAGCTCATCTTTCGCCAGCTTGCTCATCCGGCTGTGCGAACTCTCCAGGCTGAGCATCAGACTGCCTTTCATTTGATTCTTAGCTCGGTCGAGTTCTTTGCGTTCAATGCCTTGCTTGCTTATCCGCGTGATCTCGCGGCACACGAGATCGACCACGCGCTCAACTTCCTTCGCTCGAGTCGCCGCGTAGACGGTGATCGTGCCGATGTCCGAGTAGCCTGACAGAAACGAATAGATCGAATAGGCGAGGCCGCGCTTTTCACGTATTTCCTGGAACAACCGAGAACTCATACTTCCGCCCAGGACACTGTTGAGCGCGTAGGCGGCGTATCGGTCTCGGTGTCCGGCGGCAACTCCTTTCAGCCCGACGCATAGATGCACCTGCTCCAAAGGTTTCCGCTTGACGAGGACGCCGCCATGGACTTCCGGCGGCCGGCGCACGGGCCTTGAAACGCCATTCAGCGGTTTCTTCTTGCCAAAGAACCGTGCGACCAGCCGCTCGACTACGGCCTGCTCGAAATTGCCGGCGATGGCGATCACGATCTGGCTGGGATCGTAATGCGCATCGATGTACCCCAAGAGATCCGGTCGCTTCAGGCTCTGAATCGTCGCTTCACGGCCCAAGATCGATCGGCCGAGGGGATGGCGTCCCAACACTTGACCGGTGTGCAGTTCCTGCACAAGATCTTCCGGGTCATCCTGCACCATGCGGATTTCCTCGAGAACGACCTGCTTTTCCTTTTCGACTTCCTTGGAGTCGAACCGCGAATGGTGAAACAGATCCGCCAAGAGTTCGAGGGCCTGCTGCAGCTGTTGATCAAGAACTTTGACGTAGAAGGTCGTCGTCTCGCGGGTCGTGAAGGCATTCATCTCGCCGCCGAGGCCGTCGATTTCACGGGAAATCTCCGTGGCCGAACGCGAGCGCGTGCCCTTGAAGAACATATGCTCGATGAAATGGGAGTAGCCGGCCTGTGCAGGCTGTTCGTCACGGGATCCCGTATTGACCCAAATGCCCACCGTGACGGACTTGAGCGTCGGAATGCGCTCAGTCACCACCCGCATGCCATTGTCCAGCACGAGCTTGCGGTACAAGATGCTTACCCGGAAGTCTGGTCTTTGGTACCCGCGCCGGTGGGAGCCGGCATGGTTTCCTTGCGACTGAGCCGAATCTTTCCCTGACGGTCGATTTCAAGCACCTTCACGAGGATCTGATCTCCCTCCGACACTTCGTCGGCCACGGATTTGACGCGGTGATGCGCCAATTGGGAGATGTGGACGAGCCCATCGGTTCCCGGCAACACCTCCACGAACGCGCCGAAGTCCATAATTTTCCGTACGGTACCGAGATAGGTCTTGCCGATTTCCACCTCTTCAACGATCCGGTTGATCATTTCCTTCGCTTTTTCCAGCGAGGCGTTGTCCACCGATGCGATGGTGACGATGCCGCTGTCTTCGATGTTGATCTTTACACCGCAATCCGCCTGAATGCCGCGGATCATTTTCCCGCCGGGGCCAATCACTTCGCGAATCTTGTCCTGCTTTACCTTCATGGTGAAAATCCGCGGGGCGAACGCCGACATATTGCCTCTCGGCGCTTCAAGGGCTTTCTGCATGCAGCTGAGAATGTGCAACCGGCCGGACTTCGCCTGCTCCAGCGCCTGATGCATCAAGGTGGGCGTGATGCCGCCGATCTTAATGTCCATTTGCAGGGCCGTGACGCCGCGCTTGGTCCCGCAGACCTTGAAATCCATATCGCCCAGATGATCTTCCAAGCCCAGAATATCGGACAGGATCATGACGCGATCCTGTTCCTTGATCAGTCCCATCGCGATGCCGGCCACCGGCTCTTTGATCGGCACACCCGCATCCATCATCGCCAGGGTTCCACCGCAGACGGTCGCCATGGAAGACGAGCCGTTAGACTCCAGGATATCGGACACAATGCGCAGCGTGTATGGAAACTCGTCTTTGCTGGGAATCACCGGCTTCAGCGCACGCTCGGCCAACGCTCCATGACCGACTTCCCGACGGCCCGGCGAACGGAGCGGCCTGGCTTCGCCCACGCTGAAGGGGGGAAAGTTGTAATGAAGCATAAAGGTCCGGGTGTATTCACCCTCCAAGGCGTCGATCCGTTGCTCGTCATCCGTCGTGCCCAAGGTCACGACGGCCAAGCTTTGCGTTTCTCCCCGAGTAAACAGTGCGGAGCCATGAGTGCGTGGCAGCACGCCAACCTCCGAGGTGATCGGCCGAATATCCGCCGGCCCGCGCCCGTCGGCACGTGACCCTTTCTCAAGAATCATGTTCCGAACTTCGGTGTACTCCAAGCCATGGAAAACGATCTTGATATGGCGCTCTCGATTGGGGTCATCCGGCTGCTTGAGCTTTTCAATGGCATCCTTAAGGATCAAGTCGAGCCGCTCTTGTCTCGCGGTCTTGTTGGGAATCATGATTGCGTCTCGAATGCCCTGTGCTACGACGGCTTTCACCTGCGCCGCAAGGTGGGGAGCAATCTCTTCGGTGGCCACCGCACGCTTCGGTTTGTTGCCGGACAACACGCGCAGCTCATTGATCTTGGCCACTATCTTCTTGATTTCGGCATGAGCGAGCTCGATCGCTTCGAGCATGGTCGCTTCGGGCAGCTCATTGGCTCCAGCTTCCACCATCATGACCGCGTCGGCAGTCCCGGCGACGACCAAATCCAGTTCGCTGCTCTTCAGCGTTTCGAGGTCAGGGTTTACGACGAGTTGTCCGTTGACCCGCCCAATCTTGATACCGGCGATGGGACCGAGAAATGGAATATTGGAGACCGCAAGTGCGGCCGAAGCGGCGGTAATCCCGATGACATCCGAAGAGCCGGTCCTATCGGACGACAGCACGGATGCAATGACTTGCGTCTCGAAGTAATACTCCTCGGGGAATAACGGACGAAGCGGCCGGTCGATCAAGCGGCTGGTGAGCACTTCTTTTTCA
The DNA here is from genome assembly GCA_035719945.1 of Nitrospira sp. Taxonomy (GTDB): domain Bacteria; phylum Nitrospirota; class Nitrospiria; order Nitrospirales; family Nitrospiraceae; genus Nitrospira_C. Next base: position 1,246 of record DASTFK010000257.1, on the reverse strand, counting down.
GACGGGCGACCTTCCCGCTTGAAGTAGCCCCCTGGAATTTTTCCGGCAGCATAGGCTTTTTCCTGATAATCGACGGTCAGAGGAAGGAAGTCTACTCCAGGCTTGGCGTTTTGGGACGCGACTGCCGTGGCAAGCACCACCGTGTCCCCGTACGATGCCCAGATCGAGCCGTCAGCCTGTTTGGCGACCCGGCCTGTCTCCAGTCTCAGGGTCCGCCCCGCGACGTCAAGTTCAACGTGTACCATCTATGGTCTCCTCATGTTGTGCCCCACAGATGCCCACAGAGATACGCTCGAGAGCCCCAGCGACGACGAGCGCATCTCAGTGTTCACCTGTGCGACGGTGGCCTGCTGTCGACGTACGTGCGCGACAGCAGGATCTGTGATTACTTTCGAATGCCCAAGCGCTCGATGACCGCCCGGTACCGAGCATCGTCGACATCACGCAGGTAGTCCAACAGCCTACGGCGGCGCCCCACGAGTTGCAGCAACCCGCGCCGCGAGTGATGATCCTTCTTATGGAGCTTGAAGTGTTCGGTCAAATAGGTGATCCGGTTCGTCAACACGGCGATCTGAACCTCCGGCGACCCCGAATCGGTGTCATGCTGCCGATACTGTTTGATCAATTCGGCCTTCGCGTCCTTCAACAAAGCCATTTGGATTCTCCTCTTCCTTTTTCTTTTAGCTCATTCCAACACTGTCGCAAATACTTTCTCTACCGCAATCCGATCGGAGCACGGCTCCGATAACCGTCCCATGGCCAATAACCGTCCGCTGCCATCATGAATGCGCACGGCCATGTCCGCTTTCAGGTGCAGCCGACCGTCCTTCGTCGGGACGACGTCTGACCACGTCACCGGCGCTCCATGGCACACACGGTCTGCTGCTCGCGCGTCGACAACCACAACCGGAAGATCCCGCAGCACATCATCAAGCGACCACATGTGGTCGGCCAAAGCGCCAAGATGATGATCGCGGATGATCGCGTCGACAGTGAGAGCCCGATTCAGACTCAGCGGGCCCACGCGGGTCCTTTCCAAGGTCCGAAGATGGGCACCGACTCCCAACGCCATCCCGATATCGGCACACAGTGACCGAATGTACGTGCCCTTCGAGCACACCACCCGGAGTGCGACGTCCTGGCCGGCGGCGACATCGAGCACATCCAATTCATGGATGACGACCGTCCGGGCGCCTCGAGCAATCGTTTTTCCGGCACGAGCAGAACGGTATAAGGGCACGCCGTC
>DASTFK010000256.1:0-3375 GCA_035719945.1 Nitrospira sp. | reverse complement strand
CGGGACTGAAGGTGATGGAGACGTGACAACTCCCTCCGACGGGAACCGAGGTGCCGCAATCATCGGCGGATATGAAGACTTCTTCGTCGCGGCCGTTGACGTCCACACTCACGATGGGCAGCGCGACAGTGCCGGTATTGCGGAGCGTAAGGCGGCGCGTGCGGCTGGTAGGCAGGGTTTGATCGCCGAACCCCAACACACTCGGCTGAAGCGAAGCGCTTATCGCGCAGTTCGGCGGATTATCGACAAAACCCACGGGTCCCAGCCCCGGGCCCACGATGGTGCCGTAAAAGACGACGGGCTCAGTGCCTTCATTAACCACCTGGTGGACGACATCGGCAGCCTCTACGAAGGCTTGTCCGGCTGAGATGTGTTGATCGGGGCGACAACGGTTTCTGAGCGTGAGTGTGCCCTGCGAGACGATACTGACCGCGTCTCCAGGATGGTAGTGAAAAGACGTGAACTCGGAGGGCTCCAGCGTTATCTTGTCGAGGTAGACGTCTGCTGGCCCGTTAAACCGAGTCAGGAAACGGATTGTGCCGTCGGCCACGCGCTCAACGGTTCGTGCGTTTGCAGTCATTGCCACGGCGCTCAGTCCCCCGAGACACAGCGCTAGCGCGGTCCTGGATTTGCAGGTGTGATTCATCGCGATTCCTCTTGTTGATGAAGATGTGCGGCTCAGGGACAAGCTACTCGCACGGGAAGCTCGAATCGCGAGGGAATCATGAGGTTTTCATGATTTGAAGCGTTGTCTCCGAAACGGACACGCCGTTCGGGCTGCGATGAGTCGGATCAGAACTCTCTTTCCGTCTCCTCGAAACGTCGCAGGGTGTCGACCTGGTAGAACTTCGCCCAGGTGTTGCTCAAGGAATAGAGCATGGGTTTGCCGATCACCTTGCCCAGACCGCTCGGCAGCGCGAAGTGACGCCGGTTCGAAAAGTAGTTGAAGTACTTCCTGTAATCCTCGTCTGCATCCCCCAGGACATTCCTGGCCGCGAAACTGCCGCAGAAGGTCGCCCAGGGTATTCCCACGCAACCCAGTATGAATCGCACGTGCGGGTGCTCGGGCGGCTTCGCAATGACCGGCAGCAGGTCCCGGGTCATATCGATCTGCCCCGGCCAGAACTGGATGAAGGAGAGATCGCTCAACTCCGGGAAATGACTCCGGAAGTCCTTGATGACCCTCCTGATGACGCCCGGATTGTTATACGCATCCTTGAGGAACGTGGTAATCGGGGTGCCGCCCCCGAGCAGCAAGCGGTTGTCCCCGGTGAGCCTGAAGTACGAATACACCAGCTTCGAGTCCCAGCACTGCATCTGCTCGCCGGCCGGAAACAGGATCTGAAGCTCCCTGTCGGTCAGCGGCTCGGTCACGCTTAGAAAGGTCTGTGCGTGAAAAGCCTCGTCGGCCAGCGGACTGATCGATGGGCTCAGCTTGTCGACCGCGATGATGATGTGATCTGCGGTGACGCTGCCAGCGTGCGTATACGCCGTGTGATCCTCGAGCCTCTCCATCTCAGTGCTTTCAAAGACCTGCATGCCGTTATCGATCAGCAGGTCTTTCAACGACTGCAGGCACATCAGCGGGTTGACCCCGTACGTGCCGCCGTAACGAATTCCGGCCGTGTACTCCTGCGCTCCGAGTATCTGCGGCAGCTGATTTGCGTCGTAAGTGCGTTGATCCGTGAAACCGACGCTTTCGCGGCACTCGAGCTCCGAGGCAACCGCCTCCTTGCCGCCCGCGCCTAGACCGAGGAACAGGGAATCCTGCGGCAGCAATCCGCATTCGATATCGTGCTGCTTGATGGTGCTGACGATGCGCTCGATACCCTGGCAAGGCGCTTGCCAGATTTCCCCGGCAGCCTTCGTGCCGTAGCGACGGACCAGTTGATGCAGTTCCAGCTCGCTGTCGGGCGTGAGAAAACCGGCGCTGCGACCTGACGAGCTGCCGCCGATGATGTTCTTCTCGATCAGGACAACGCTAAGTCCCTTGCGGAGGAACTCTGCCGCCGCACTGACGCCGCTGAATCCTCCACCGACGATCAGCACGTCGCACTTGATTGCCTTCGTGAGTGGCGGACAGTACCGGTGCCCCTTGATCATCAAGGTGGTAAACCACCAGTTCTGATTGACGATCCTCTCGCTGATAGTCACTGTGCACCTGCCATGGCTTCCCAACCCGGGATTCGAGCAGACTGTAGGTTACGGCCAGGATCACGGGGCCACTTATGGTTGCGCGCTTGCATCGCCCGGCCCAACGTGCGGCCTGCTCTACCTTAGACGATTTCGAGAGCCGGGTCAGATCGGCAACGCCTGCTGTCCGGCTTCCAGCTCAACCGGCGCCATCAGCTCCGGGTCGTCGTTGCGCGGTGCGTTGACCCGCTTGCTGACTCGATGCGCGCGCATCAGCTCGGACGGATATGGAACCAGTAGGGCAGTTGCCTGCTCGGAAGTGCCGGTCAGCCAGGTGTCCACAGCTTCAGGCGGAAGGATCAGCGGCATCCGCTGCTTCGCGTTGTGAATCTCGCTCAGCAGCTCATTCGCTGGCATCGTGATGATCGCGCACGACAGCACGTCTTCACCTGACTCCGTCCTTGACCGATCCCAAAGCGCGGCAATCGAGAACACCTCGCTATCACCCGCCGGCTGGATGTAGTACGGCTGCTTCGTCCCATCCGGCTGGACCTGCCACTCGTAGAAGCCCGCTGCAGGCATGACGCATCGCTGACCGCGCCTCCACGGCCCACGCCACGCCGGGGCCACGTCGAGCTTCTCGATCATGGCGTTGATCGTCGAGTACTTCGGCGGTTCGCCTCGGGCGAAGAACGGAATCAGACCCCAGCGCATCGGATCGATCCGACGCTCGCCGCCCACCTGCCGAATGACTCGCAACACCGGCACGCGCTGCGAGGGTGCGACGTTGTAGCTCGGCCGGTACGCCTCATCCATCCACGCCTGCCACTGCCGCGCCGTCAGGTTGTAGGCGCGTTCCATCGCCGCTTCATCGGGTGTGACGTAGCGTCCGCACATCGACGCATGATCGCGTCTTGTTGCGAATGCTGTCCATACAGTATTGCGAGGTGCCGAATACTGTATGAGTTATCCATGGATGCCCACCGGCCGAGTGCCGTAGCGTCGCACGCTGTTCAGCGCGCGCATTCGCGGTCCTACGCCGGCGCCACCGCTGAAGTTACCTCGACATGACGGTCAATTGCTGGCGCGCATATCGACTGGGGGACTGACCAACGCTCCGGCTGAACGCGGTGCTAAAGGCACTCGCCGAGCCGTAGCCAACACGTTCGGCGATCTCAGCGAGCCCGACGTCATTGTGGTGGAGCAGCCGCTTCGCGACAGCCATGCGCCAGGCGAGGAGGT
>DASTFK010000255.1:0-6639 GCA_035719945.1 Nitrospira sp. | reverse complement strand
CGGGCTGCCCGTGCTGGGGATCTGCTACGGGATGCAGGCGCTGACCCACGCCCTGGGCGGGCGCGTGTCCCCGGCCTCGGCCAGGGAGTTCGGCCTGGCGCGCCTCCATCCCATCGATGGGTCTCCCCTTCTGCCCCCGGGCGAACAGATCGTCTGGATGTCGCACGGCGACCGGATCGAACGGATGCCACCGGGATTCCGGTCGATCGCCCACACGAGCAATTCTCCGGTGGCGGCCATGAAGCAGGAGGATGGCAAGCGCCGGATCTACTGCCTCCAGTTCCATCCCGAAGTTGCCCATACGCCGGACGGCGCCCAGCTGCTCCGAAACTTCGTGTATCACATCTGCGGGTGCAAACCGACGTGGACCATGCAGTCCTATGTGGAAACGGCGGTCAAGCAGATCCGGGAACAGGTCGGTCAGGAGCGCGTCATCTGTGCCTTGAGCGGAGGCGTCGATTCCTCGGTGGCGGCAGCCCTCACTCACCGTGCCATCGGCGACCAGCTGACCTGCATCTTCGTCGATAACGGCGTGTTGCGGGCAGGTGAGCGTGACCAGGTCCAAAAGATGTTTGCCTCTCAATTGCATCTGAATCTCCGGATCCTCGATCGGACCGAGCAGTTTCTGGCCGGATTGAAGGGCGTCACCGACCCTGAACGGAAACGCAAGAACATCGGACGTCTCTTCATCAAAAATTTTGAAGCCGAAGCGAAGAAGTTGAAGGGCATCAAGCATTTGGTCCAGGGGACCTTGTACCCGGATGTCATCGAGAGCGTGAGCTTCAAGGGACCGTCGGCGACCATCAAAACGCACCACAACGTCGGTGGGTTGCCGGCCCGCATGCGGCTGAAGCTGATCGAACCCCTGCGAGAACTGTTCAAGGACGAGGTGCGCGTGCTCGGAACGGAATTGGGATTGCCGGATGACATCATCTGGCGGCAGCCGTTTCCCGGCCCTGGCCTTGCTATTCGGGTGCTGGGAGCGGTGACGAAAGAGCGCCTGGCCATCCTGCGCGCCGCGGAAACCATCGTAGACCAAGAGATACGAAGCGCCGACCTGTATCGGGATATCTGGCAGGCGTTTGCTGTGTTGCTGCCGGTCCGGACGGTCGGTGTGATGGGGGATCAGCGGACGTATGAGCATGTGGTGGCCATCCGTGCCGTCACGAGCTTGGATGGCATGACAGCGGACTGGGCAAAGATTCCCGCCGACGTGTTGGGTCGCATGTCCAATCGCATCATTAACGAAGTCAAGGGCGTGAATCGTGTCGTCTACGACATCAGTTCCAAGCCACCGAGCACCATCGAGTGGGAATAATGCTGGCCAGCCCCTGAGGGCGCCAGTGCGGATACAGAGCATGGAAGTTCGTCTTCAAAAATTGATCGCGGGAACCGGCCTTGCGTCGCGCCGCAAGGCTGAAGCGTTGATTGCCGCCGGTCGCGTGATGGTCAACGGCAAAACGGTGACGGAGTTGGGGACCAAGGTCGACCCCGGACGGGATCACGTCAAGGTTGACGGCAAACACTTGAGTGCGCCGCAGCCGTTCGTCTATTTGATGTTGAACAAACCCAAGAACGTCGTCTCCACCCTGGACGATCCCGGGGGACGGACGACGGTCAAGGATTATCTGCGAGGGGTCTCGGTGCGGGTGTTCCCCGTCGGCCGGTTGGATTTCGACAGTGAAGGGTTGATGCTCTTGACCAACAACGGCGAGCTTGCTCAGGCGATGCTTCACCCGCGGTATCATGTACCCAAAACCTATCTGATCAAGGTGAAGGGTGTCCTCACTGACGACGAGATCAGAAGCCTGGAGCAGGGTGTGAGACTCGAAGACGGCATGACGAGTCCGGCGCAGGTCAAGAAGGTCCGGAAGGTCGAGGCGAATTCCTGGCTGGAGATTACCATCCGTGAAGGGCGCAAGCATCAAGTCAAGCGGATGCTGGAAGTGGTCGGACATCCGGTGATCAAGCTCCTGCGGATCCGGATGGGATCGCTTTCGCTCGGCGACCTGCAGACGGGCGAGTTCCGCTTTTTGACCGATCGGGAAGCCAATACGCTGCGCCGGCTGGTGGACGAACGAGTGGCGTTGGTTGAGGAATCGGTGGCGGTTACTCCTTCACGGCCGGCAAGGCGCGAGGGATGGGCACGAGCGAAAAAGAACAAGAGCCAGCGTCGGCGAGGGGGTTGGTCGTTGACACGAAAGCGAGCGTGACGTGAAAAGCAGAACGCATCGATGCGGAGAGTTGAACAAAGCGCATGTCGGCCAGACCGTGGTCTTGCAGGGATGGGTGCAGGGCCGTCGCGACCACGGCATGGTGATGTTCATCGATCTTCGCGACCGGACCGGCATTACGCAGGTCGTGTTCAATGCCGAACGGAACCGGGAAATCCATAAGGCCGCCCACACGCTGCGGAGCGAGTGTGTCGTGTCCGTCACGGGCCAGGTCATGGCGCGTCCCGAGGAGTCCAAGAACCCTCATCTGTCGACCGGCGACATTGAAGTGTTCGTGGATGCCGTGGAGATTTTGAATGAGGCCAAGACGCCGCCCTTTGTCATCGAGGACGATGTCGAGGTGACGGAAGGGATCCGGTTGAAGTACCGCTATCTCGATCTTCGCCGGCCCAAGATGCAACGGTTGTTGAGTCTGCGGCACAACATCGTACAGGCCGTTCACGGCTTCCTCAACAGAGAGGGGTTTCTGGAAGTCGAGACACCGATTCTCACGAAAAGCACGCCGGAAGGCGCACGGGACTATCTCGTCCCAAGTCGCGTGAATCCCGGCCAGTTCTTTGCCCTTCCTCAATCGCCGCAGCTGTTCAAGCAGGTGCTGATGGCGAGCGGCGTGGACCGGTATTACCAGATTGCCCGCTGCTTCCGGGACGAAGACCTGCGCAACGACCGCCAGCCGGAGTTTACCCAGATCGATCTCGAGATGTCCTTCGTCGATCGCGAACAGGTCATGAGTCTGATGGAGCGCATGATCGTAACGGTCTTTCGCGAAGCGGGCGGCGTTCAGCTTCCGACCCCGTTTCCTCGACTGACCTATGCCGACGCCATGGGGCGCTACGGATCGGACAAGCCGGACCTTCGGTTTGAGATGCCCCTCTATGACGTCACCGCTTTTGGGGCGACGAGCGAGTTCAAGGTGTTTCGGGAGGCGGCAGGGAAGGGGAAAATCGTCAAGGCGCTGATTGTGAAGGACGGGCAGAGCATCGCCCGAAGCCGAATCGATGCGCTGGGCGACACGGCCAGAAGCTTTGGAGCCAAGGGACTCGCCTGGCTCAAAATCGCGGCCGACGGCCAGTTGGATTCGGTCATTGCAAAGTTTCTTGATGCCAAAGCGTTTGCCCGTGCCTTGCCCGAAGCCAACCCCGGTGATCTGGTGTTGTTCGGTGCGGATACACCGGCGGTGGTCCATGACGTGCTGGGGCGGCTCCGGCTGCTTCTCGGTGAAGAGCTCAATCTCATAGACAAGTCGGCCTGGAAGCCCGTGTGGGTCACCGATTTCCCGCTGCTCGACTATTCCCAAGAAGAGAAACGCTACATATTTATGCACAATCCCTTTGCCGCGCCGCTCGACGAGGATCTACCGTTGCTGGACTCAGAGCCGCTGCGGGCCCGCGCCAAGGCCTACGATATGGTGCTCAACGGCAACGAGATCGGCGGCGGCAGCATCCGCAACCATCGAAGCGACGTGCAGTTGCGGATTTTGGATCTGCTCGGGATCAGCAAGGAGCAGGCGCAGGCCAAGTTCGGTTTCCTCCTGGAGGCCTTGGATTACGGTGCCCCTCCGCATGGCGGTATCGCCTTCGGCCTCGACCGCCTCATCATGCTGCTGGGCGGCGCCGAATCGATTCGTGATGTGATCGCGTTTCCGAAAACGCAGCGTGCCCAGTGCCCACTGACGGACGCGCCGTCAGCTGTTGCCGCCGATCAACTCAAGGAGCTACGCATCAAGCTCGATTTGATTGAGTAACCGGATGTTCAAAAAGGCCGGTCAGCGAGGCCGCAGCGAGCGAGGGCGCGAGGCGTACTTTTTCGCGTACGTCGAGCCTCTGAGCGATGCGAGAACAAAGCTGAACGCCATTTTTCAACATCCGGAGAGGTCTGCCTGATGGCCGGCAATACCTTTGGTCACATCTTCACCGTAACGTCCTTCGGCGAAAGCCACGGCCCGGCCATCGGGTGCGTCGTCGATGGTTGCCCTCCAGGCCTGGCGCTGTCCTCCGACGATATCCAACAGGATCTGGATCGCCGCAAACCCGGCACGTCCCGCCACGTGACCCAGCGGCAGGAAGCCGACAGGGTCGAAATCCTGTCCGGCATCTTTGAAGGCAAGACGACCGGCACACCGATCGCTTTGTTGATCCGCAATGAAGACGCACGGAGTAAAGACTATGGAAATCTCATCGACACGTTCCGGCCCGGCCATGCCGATTACACCTACTGGCAGAAGTACGGCATCCGCGACCACCGCGGCGGCGGGCGGGCGTCCGCCCGGGAGACCGCCGTTCGGGTTGCCGCTGCGGCGATTGCCAGGAAATGGCTCCAAGATACCCATGGCGTCGTGATTCACGGCTACCTGAGCCAGCTGGGAACACACGAGATTCCGTTCAAATCCTGGGATGCCGTCAGCGACAATCCGTTTTTTGCAGCGAACCAGGACGTCGTGGCCAAGCTCGAATCGTTCATGGACGACCTGCGGAAGGCCGGCGACTCGGTCGGCGCCAGGATCACCACGGTGGCCGAACATGTTCCCGTCGGATGGGGTGCTCCGGTCTATGCCAAGCTCGACGCGGAGTTGGCGGCCGCGATGATGAGCATCAATGCCGTTAAGGCGGTCGAAATCGGCTCAGGATTCGCGTCGGTCACCCAGCGCGGGTCGGAGCATGGCGACGAGTTGACGCCAGAAGGGTTCGTCACGAACCATGCCGGTGGCATCCTGGGCGGCATTTCCACCGGCCAGGACATCGTCGTGACGATCGGCATCAAGCCGACCTCGAGCATCCGTCTGTCCCGCCGCTCGATCGACAAGCAGGGGAATCCGGTGACGGTGGAGACGAACGGCCGCCACGATCCGTGCGTTGGGATTCGAGCCACCCCCATCGCCGAAGCGATGATGGCGCTGGTCCTGATGGACCATGCCCTGCTCCATCGTGCGCAAAACGCGGATGTCCAGACGCAGACGCCGCGGATCGCTGGTTCCTCGAAACCGTCGGCCTCCCACGATCAGCGAAAACCCGTGGCCAAGGTCAACCCCGAGCCCCACGAAGCCTGATGCCTCACACCGCGTTGCTGTAGTCGCGCCGCATGTCCGCTCCTCCAGACGACGGTCGCATCCTCGAAATCAAAAACGCGCAAGTCTACCGCGGGGACACCTGTGTCTTCGACAATCTCTCTTTCCTGCTGGAGGCGGATCAGCACACGGCCATCCTCGGCCCGAATGGCGCCGGGAAGTCGACCATTCTCAAGCTTCTGGCCGGCGAAGTGCACGCGGTGCCGAAAGAGGACACTTCCATCCGGCTCTTCGGCGAGACGCAGTGGAACGTCTGGGACGTGCGGAGGCATTTGGGAATGGTCTCACACGATCTGCAACATCAGTATATGGAGCAGGTGACCGGCCTGAAGGTTGTCCTGTCCGGCTATTATGCGAGTATCGGCACCTATGGCCATCAGGACCTTACCTATGCGCAGATCGCCCGGGCACGGGCCGTGATGGACGACCTGGGCATCGGTGCGATGACCGACCGCAGGTACGCGGCCATGTCAACCGGCGAGCAGCGGCGTTGTCTCTTGGCCCGTGCCCTGGTCCACGGGCCATCCGTGCTGGTGCTCGATGAGCCCACCAGCGGCCTCGACCTGACGGCGACCTTTCATTATTTGGATCTGGTGCGCGGCTACATGCGCAAAGGCAAGACCATTCTGCTCGTCACCCACCATATCCATGAAATTCCCCCCGAGATTCGGAGAGTCGTCTTGTTGAAAAAGGGGAGTATTCTCGAGGACGGCGAGAAGAACGCGGTACTGTCAGAGAGAAACCTCAGTCGTCTGTTCGATTGCCCCGTGACACTCGTTTGTGCCAACGGCTGGTATCAAGCGCTGCCAGGCGGCTGAAACCGCCCATCGGCTGCGTTCTCGCATCGCTCAGATCCTCAACGTACCGAAAGCGTACGCCTCGGCTCTTCACTCGCTGCGGCCTTGCCGAATAGACGGTTTGAGCCGCCTGGATGGCTATTCCTGCCTATCCGCCCGCTAAGATGACGGTGAAAGTGAGGTCGGCTTCGGCTCGGCGGACTTTGAGGCTCACGCGCTGGCCGGGCACCGTCCGTTCGATGAGATAGTTTTTCAGGTGGGCAGCGTCCAGAATTTCCGTGTCTTCAATCGCCAACAGAATGTCGTGTTTCTGGATGCCGGCCGCCTTGGCCGGCTCCGAGACGTCCTTCACCGCCATCCGCCACTTTGTCCCTTCTTTGACCGCCGTCATGTGAATGCCCAGCTTCGAGAAGGCCAGCGGTTTTCCTTCGATGGCGGCGGCCACGATGCGCGAGGCGAGCGTGGCGGGAATCGCAAAGGCCATCTGGCTGCAGAAGACGTGATTTTCGTCTTTGTCCGTCTGGATCACCGCATGCATGATGCC
>DASTFK010000254.1:0-3908 GCA_035719945.1 Nitrospira sp. | reverse complement strand
CACATCTCCTGGATTTGGTGGCTCGTTTCTCCACTGAAATCGGCGCGATGGCCGATCTCGACGCCCTGTCCGAACGCATTATTCAGGAGCTCTGCCGTGTGGGCGGCACCACTCACGGCGCGCTGTATCTCCTGGATCGTGAGCATGAACATTTTCGCCGTGCGGGCCTGGTCGGCCAGGATGCCGAGTCCTGTTTTCCCGGGACGCTCCCGCTGACCCACACCATCCCGCAACATCTGTCGTCTTCTCTCCAAACGGTCCCGGGACTGGCCGAACCGCACAACGGGCGCCGCGCGGCGTTGGATGACGCGCTCGCGGCCATGCGAGCTGAGCGGAACCTCCCGCATGTCAGCCGCGGGCGGCTCATCGCGTTTTCGCTCCTCGGAGGAAACCGGACCCAGGAGCATGATGCGACACCTATCGTGTCGTTGCTCAACGCCCTCGCTCAAACCGCCACCAATGCGCTTGACACCAGCATGCTGTTGGAAGACCTGCACCGCTCCCACGCCCTGATGAAGCGCACGGACCGCTTGAAGTCGCTGGAAACGATCGCTGGAGGATTTGCGCATGAAATCCGCAATCCGCTGACCTCCATCAAGACCTTCATCCAGCTGGCCCCTGAACGGAAAGACGACGCCGATTTCATCCGTGAATTCAGCCGCATCGTGCTCGACGACGTGTATCGGATCGAACGGCTCATCGAGGAAATCCTCGACTACGCCCGTTACATGGAGCCGAAGCTGACGGAGGAAGATGTCAACGACATCGTGTCTTCCTGCTTATATTTCATCGAGGTCAAGGCGGACAGCCGCGGGATCAAGATTGAAAAAGAATTGGTGCCCGACCTTCCTCGTGTCATGCTGGACCGTCAGCAAATCAAGCAGGTGTTTCTTAACCTGTTTCTCAACGCCTTGGATGCGATGAGCGAAAAGGGCGGCGTGCTGCGCGTTCGGACGAGACTGCTGTCCAAGCCAGGCGGCAAGCCTTGGGTGCAAATAGAAACCGAGGACACAGGGCAGGGCATTTCCGAAGCGAATCTCGAGCATATTTTTGATCCGTTCTTCACGACCAAGCACGAGAGCGGCGAACATGAAGGCACCGGCCTCGGCTTGACGATCGTGCACCAGATCATCGAAGAGCACCATGGCGACATACGGGTCAAAAGCGTTGCCGGCGCCGGCACCACATTTCTCGTCAACCTCCCAGCGATCCCAGCATGACATCAAAAAACGGCAGTGAGTCGAGCGTGAAGAAGCGGGTGCTCTTAGTCGATGATGAAGCCCGTGTCCGGGCCTCGCTCAAGGCTGTCCTCGAGCCGGCGTATGAGGTGATTCAGGCCGCCGACGCGCAGGAAGGCCTCGATCTGTTCCACAAAGAAGCGCCGCACCTCGTCCTGCTCGACGTTATTCTTCCCGGAACCGACGGGTTATCCGTTCTCCAGGCGCTGCGGACGGAGCAGAATCCGACCCCCGTCATCATGCTGACCGGCACCAAGTCCGTGAAAACGGCGGTCGACGCCATGAAGCTGGGAGCCGCAGACTATCTCTCGAAGCCGTTCGACGTCGAAGAACTGCGGATCGTCGTGGACCGCGCGCTCAACTCTCAGGAGCTCGAGCGCGAAGTCAAACAGCTGCGCGCGCAGGTGACTCAGCGATATGCGTTTCACAACCTCATCGGCAAAAGTCGGCCAATGCAGGAGATTTACGGCAAGATCGAACAGGTTGCCGACAGCAGGACAACGGTGCTGATCACCGGTGAGAGCGGCACCGGCAAGGAACTGGTCGCCAAGGCCCTGCACTACAACAGCGGACGGCGGGACCGCCCGTTTATAGCGTTGAACTGCGCCGCCCTCCCCGAGACGTTGATCGAAAGCGAGCTGTTCGGCCACGAAAAGGGCTCGTTCACCGATGCGACGGCTCGCCGCGTGGGTCAATTCGAGCTCGCCAACAGCGGTACCTTGTTCCTCGACGAAATCGGGGACCTCAGTCCCATGACGCAGGCCAAGCTGCTGCGGGTTCTGCAAGAACGCGAATTCACGCGCATCGGTGGCGTACAGGCCATCAAAGTCGACGTTCGCATCGTCGCCGCGACGAACAAGAACCTCGAGGATCTGGTCCGGAAAGGACAGTTCCGCGAGGATCTCTACTACCGGATCAATGTCATCGCGTTGTACCTGCCCCCGCTTCGCGATCGAGGAGAAGATGTTCCGTTGTTGGCGAAACATTTCCTGTCCAAGCGGATCGAGGAGGAGAACCGCCCGAACCAGGAATTCTCCAAGGAGGCGATTGAGCTCCTGACCCGGTACCCGTGGCCGGGTAACGTGCGAGAGATGGAAAACATCATCGAACAGGCATTCATCTGGTCGAAGGGCTCGGAGGCCGTCACCCCCGAACATCTTCCGACTATCCTTCGCAACGACACCCGGTCCTCCTCTTTACGAGACGACACCCTTGCCGGCCGCCTCTCGCTCGAAAAGGCCGTGATGGAATTCGAGCGGGAGATCATTCTTGACGCACTGAAAAAGAACAACTATGTGCAAACCCACGCCGCGACCCAGCTCGGGATCAGCAGGCGCATGCTGAAGTACCGGATGGATACACTGGGTATCGGCCGTCCGGACAATGACACAACCCCTCCTGAACCTGAACCTGTCGTGCAGGAGTAACACACCCCCCTTTTCGAACTGCGTGAATTCTGCAGCAATTCATGCGTTTTCGTGATTACAATCTACGTAGAGCCCCATACGTGGAAACTACATATAGGGCCATCGCGCCGCATCACCACATCCACTAGAGTTTCTACGCATAAATAGCTGAAAAGGAATACGTTTTGCTTGACAGAATAGGTACATCGGGGTACATGAACAACATATGGCAGAGTCCTTCGAGCCGCACAGGTCCACGCAGAAGCCTACTGTCCTGGTCATCGACGATGAGGCAGGACCACGCGATGCGTTGAAAGTCATCCTTCGTCCCTTCTTCAATATTCAATCCGCCGAATCGGCCCAAGCCGCGATCGATGTGCTGAATCAGCAGCGCATCGACCTTATTACGCTGGACCAGAAACTCCCCGATCGGCAAGGTCTCGATCTGCTGCAGGAAATTAAACAAAATCATGCCGATATCGAGGTGATTATCATTACCGGATACGGCAGTCTCAGATCCGCGATGGAAGGTATCAGGCATGGGGCCGCAGGGTATCTGCTCAAACCCTTCAACGTCACGGAACTCATTACGCTGGTCAATCAGACGCTGGAAAAGAAACAGCGGCTCGACTATCTTCGCCGCTATCTTCAGGGGTCCAATGGTCTCTGGGGGTCTGAAGCCGAATGTGCACAGGCCTGGCAGGAGCTACGGGCCGGGTACGAGGCGATCGGTCGATCAGGCGGCCCGACCCTGCCATGGGGAGACGACACTGCAGATCTGCTGCCCATGCTGTCCGATCTCCTTGAAGCCAAAGACCGTCAGCTCTTAAACCATTGCAGCCGCGTGAGTTTTTACGCCACCTTGCTTGCCAACCGGACCAATCTCACCGTGGACGAGCAGAAATCACTGGCGCTTGGCGCGTTTCTCCATGACATCGGCAAGATCGGCAAAGAGCCGTACCGCTTTGCCGACGATGAAATCGTGGCGAGAGACCGCGAGAACGAGCTACGTGCGCACCCGGAAATCGGTGCAAAGATGGTGGGCCCCCTCGGCCTGCCCGCAGCCGCTGGGCAGATCATTGCCTATCACCACGAACGGTGGGACGGCTCAGGGTATCCGCACGGGCTGAAAGGGGAAGGCATTCCGATCCTGGCGAGGATCGTCAGCCTGGCCCAAGCGTTCGACCACCTCACCGCCGAACTCCCGGACCGCACCGCGCTCTCGATCGACGACGCAAGTAGGTTTCTCACCGAACGGGCGGGG
>DASTFK010000253.1:0-2186 GCA_035719945.1 Nitrospira sp. | reverse complement strand
CCGGATGGAGCCCAGGTATCGTTGCCGGAGTGAAGCACGGGTAGCTCCATGCCCGATCGCCTTTCGCCCCCGGAGACCGCGGGCCAACCGTAGTTGGCTCCGGGCTTAATAAGATTGATTTCGTCGTGGCCCGACTGTCCGTGCTCGGCAACGAAGAGATCGCCGGCGGCGTTCCACGCCAGGCCCTGCGGATTCCGGTGGCCGCAGGAGTAGACATAGGATCGCTCGAACGGATTGTTCGCCGGCACACGTCCGTCGCGTGTCATGCGGAGGACCTTGCCGGCCAGACTGCCGAGGTCCTGCGGCAGTGCGCCGTTCTCCGTCCAGCCCGTCGTGACATATAAAAGCCCTTCGGGACCGATGGCGATGCGTCCGCCATTGTAGAGCCGGTGCCCCGGAATGCCCGAGAGCAGCACGCGCGTCTCTTGCCATGACTTGCCGTCGAAACGCGCCTCGATCACCTTGTTGGTCAGGCCAGAACCGGCCCTGAAGGAGTGGTACAGGTAGGCCAGTCCGCTGGTTGGGAAGTCCTCCGAGAGAGCCACGCCAAGGAGACCGCTTCCGCCATCATGCCCGATCGGGTCCGAGGTCTGCACCGCGTATCGACGTAGGCCGCCATTCTCGATCATCACAATGTTCCCGGCCGCTTCGCTCATTACGATGAGGTTGCCGACGCGATTGAGGTCCCACGGATAAGACAGATCATCCGTCACAACCTGCACCGACCAATCCGCGGTTGTCATGGCCGAGATCGGCCGCGCGGTGCCGCGCTCCCGCGCAAAGGTAGCCGGAGCAGCAAGGACGTTCGCGAGGGCAACAAACAAAAGGAACAGGTGCAGGGCTCTCATCTCGACTTCTTCCTGATCGAGGTCGGTCAACCCTCAGCGGATCGTGTAGCCGCCATCCACCACTAGCGCGTGACCGACCATCAGGGATGCGGCATCACTGCAAAGCCAAAGGACGGCGCTTGCAATCTCGTCGGAGCGACCAAGCCGGCCGATCGGCACGTCCTTCAACATCGCATTGAGAGCGTCGGCTTGACCGGCAGCCATCATCTGTTCAGCCATCGGCGTATGGATAAGGCCCGGACAGACGGCATTTATCCGAATGCCTTTCGCTGCGTAGTCTATTGCCGCGCTTTTTGTCAGCCCAAGTACTCCGTGCTTGGAGGCTTGATATGTTCCACGCTTTGCGCCGCCCACCAGTCCTCCGATTGAGGAACAGTTAACTATTGCGCCACCTTCCTGCTTGAGCATTTGGCGCAGCTCGAACTTCATGCAACTCCACACACCACGCAGATTGATGGACATCACCCGGTCAAAGTCATCCCGAGTAGCATCGGCAGCTTCTGCAATATTGTTCTGAACACCGGCATTGTTGTAGGCAGCATCCAGCCGCCCAAACGTGGCAACCGCCTGGTCGACCATCGCCTCGACTTGCGCGTCATCAGCGACGTCGCAATGGATCGCGAGTGTCTTGTGGCCTTTGGAGGCCAGTTGTTCGGCCGCAGAACGCACGGCGCCCTCATTCCAGTCCGCCAGCACCACTGCAGCGCCTGATTCAGCAAACGCCTTCGCGGTCGCAAGGCCCAAGCCTGATGCGGCGCCGGTAACGAGAGCAACCTTGTTCTCAAAAGAGATGTTCATAACGCATTCCTCATTTTTCGCCGGCTACGAATAGTCGCGGCGACTCGAACCGGGAATCTTGTCGTTCGAGGCGCTTAACGTGCCAGTACAGCAGAGCCTGAAGCGCACCCACCAACGCGGCGTTCGTTCGGGACGATATTGCGCCCACCGCGGCGCTGATGCAGCACGCGCAGCGTGAGGATTCAAAGTTGATCCGCAAGGCAATCACTGTTCTTCCCTTTCGATGCATCAGTCCGCGCTTCGCCACCGCCATTCCGTAGGAGCCATTCGAGTTGCCCTGGTGTCGTCTCGGTCACCGTGACTTAGCGCGCCCGCCGCAACGGCATTAGGTGGCAAGATACGCATGGACTTCTGGGCTCTGCCCATGAATGCGGCACGGCGCGTGGCACGGTGAGTGGCTTGCACCGCGACGTCATGCCCGGATTTTTGAGGGTGAGTACCTTGCGCCCGCCTGCTATAATCCGCTCGGACTTATAGAAGGAGACCATGAATGCAGCGCGGCGACCTGGATGATCTCCTGGCCTTCGTGGCCATCGCGCG
>DASTFK010000252.1:0-2863 GCA_035719945.1 Nitrospira sp. | reverse complement strand
TCCGGGCAGGAGCCCTGGCAACGCACTCTTGCCAAGTGCGGCAGCTTCTCGACGCTACATGAGGTTGCAGCGACCGTTTATCACCGCCGAACGTGTGGATCGAAACGACCCCAAGCTCTTGTCTGGAAGCAGGCAATAGCGCTGCGATCAGCTAATCATCGAGCGGTGATCTCACGGCAATCTTTGGGCGCCCAAGCACATGCGTGTAGATCATCGTCGTCGAGACGTCCGAGTGGCCGAGCAACTCTTGCACCGTGCGTATGTCCGAACCCGCCTCGAGCAAATGCGTAGCAAATGAATGCCTGAGCGTGTGCGGCGTAACCGGCTTGGTGATCTTCGCTCGCCACGCCGCGCGCCTCACAAGCCGTTGAACGCCGTTTACATTCAAGTGATGCCGCCGGATTTTCCTCGTCCAGGGATCCTCCGAGAGATCGGGCGAGGGAAAGAGCCAGAACCATCTCCAATCTTTGTCCGCGTTCACATATTTGACCGAAAGCGCCTCGGGCAGGAAGACGCCTTCCACGCCCATCGCCCGGTCTTTCTTCCGCCGCTCGCGGGCCGCTTCGATCTGTGCTCGCAGAGCGCCCTTCAGACTTTCAGGCAGCGGAGCGAAGAGATCCTTGTCTCCCTTTCCGCCCCGCACCACCAGATACCCGTTCCCGAAATCGATATCCTTGATCCGCAGGCGTGCGCACTCAGTTACGCGCAATCCGGCTCCATACATCAAATCCGCCATCAAACGCCCCGTCCCTTCCATGACATCCAGCAACGTCCGCACCTCGTTCGCGACAAGACCCTCGGCAGGCGCCGGCTCTGAGGGGCGCGCGCCAGGTCATCCAGCGCGCCCATCTTCCGCTTTAAGACCTTGGAAAACAGGAATTGGATCGCATTCAATGCCTGGTTCTGCGTGCTGGCGGACACCCTCCGTACGGGGGTCAAATACTCGAGATACTGGCGAGCATCCGCCGCTTCGATCTCGCGGCGCGACTTCGGAGAGGCGAAGACCAAGAACCGCCTCAGCCAGTCCAGATACGTCTCCTCGGTGCGATAAGCATACCTCTCTGCGCGAAGCGTCTCTCGCACAACTTCCAGGAACCCCGCGTATCGTGCCGGCAATTCGCCAGAATCCGAGCGTTTCAGAAGCTCCCTGGTGTTCGGTTCCCGGGTCGGTGGCGGGACCGCCTCCGTGGCGCGACTGCTCGCCGGAATCCTCTCCATGCTCTCCGGCCAACTCGCGGCCCACTTCAGCGGCTCCACCTCCGTAAAGAAGGTTTTTAGGGCTTCCTCCGCCTGACGCGTCTGCCAATCCTTCTTGCCCTCGCGTCGGAACAAAAATATGTTTAACCACATCGGCGAGTTGAAAATTCCTCCTGTTGCCAAAGCAGACAAAGACGCCAAAGAGATCATCAGGATATGGTCGAGTGGAGAAACTCAACAGATCATCATCAGGCACGATATTTTGGAAGATGCTGCTGCTTGGGGGCTCTGTCTTGTAGATGTAGCCCGTCACGTGTCGCGTGCATTTGCCGAGAAGGACCACGACGAGAAGGAAGTCTTTGACCGCATTTTATGGGGTTTCAGAGTCGAGACTGAGAATCCGACCGATGAACCTACGGGAGAGATCGAAAAATGAAAATCCGAACAAAGCGATGCAACACGACACCCACCCGCGCTACGCGCGGCGTCTGTCACACATCCTGCGTTCGCAGGCTGTGCGCCAGCCGTGCGTGGGTGCGAGTGATCGCCGACGTTCGGCAGAAAGGAAATGAAGGCAGTAATCCAAAAACTCAACGTGGGCCTCTCCTACTGCGACGCTGAAACGGAAAACGATATTTTAGTCGTTTTCAGATTGCCCGCCGATAGCCACTTTCACGTTGGTGACGTGCTTGATGTCGATCTATTCAGCCTAGATTCTGAACAAACCATGAGAAACCTGACGAGGAACACTTCCCATCGGATCATCGTCAAAAACGACGACATTCATGACCTGCGTCTCCTCTGGCCATGGCACTTCCAGATTTCCATCAGTTCAGCGCCGACAAGAGCCTGCAATACAAACATGAAAGCCGAACCATGTGGTCCAGCCAATTCCCTACAGCCTTCGCTTCCGGTCATGGCTGACCACGAACGTTCGGCAGAAATATGAAGGCGATCGAAGGCTATCGGTTAGTTCGACCTGACGAGCTCGCTTGGCGGCCATCGAATCTGATGCGCATTCCAAATGCGGATTACTTGGAGCGCACCGGAAGCGAGATTCTCGGAGCGCGGCTCTGGCGCATGCCGCCCAAAAGCGCAAATACGCTGCACAAGCACGTGCGTGCGGAAGAATTCTACTTCGTGCTCGAAGGAGTAGGTCGAATGCGAGTTGGCGAAGAGACCATCACAATTCCCCGTCATGGTGGCGTTCTTGTCGGGCCATCGCTCCTGCGGCAGATATTCAATGATTCGGACTCAGAGGTGCTTTGGCTCATCATTGGTGCACCAGACAAAGAGTTCGATTCAGGTCAGATCGACATGAAGCAGTTTTATCCGGTCGATCCGACACAGCTTCCACCTGAGCTGAAAGGAGTGGAATGGCCACCGAAGAGTTGAAACGGCCGAACCAGGCGCCAGAGCCAACACCGGGATCTGTCACGCCTCGCGCCAACTCCCGTCGTGGCTCATCTTTGACGGCCATATTATAAATCAAATTTATGCAACAGGTATTGATCATCCACGAAGCGGCAGCGCTCGGCTATCGCGCCCGTCAGTCTTCACGCAGGTGTTGCGTTCGTCGAGCTTCTGAGGAGCGATGACGTAGCAGTGTGCGCCGGCCTGGAGCAGCGCGCGATAGAGTCCGAAGCCGAACCCGCAGGATTCATAG
>DASTFK010000251.1:0-2683 GCA_035719945.1 Nitrospira sp. | reverse complement strand
AGTTCGATGAGTGTGAAGGCTTGCGTCTGCCGGTAATACCGAAAAGAGACCATCCTGGTAAGACTACCAGTGAGGCACGAGACCCGGCCAGAAATTCCCTCAATTCGACGGTTCTTCCTCACATTTCTTGCAGTTCAGTATCTCTCCCAGCTGCTGTCGGCGGCCCGCTTCGGTCAGCACCCACGGCCGGTTGGTCATCGGCGGTTGGTGACGCACGTGCTGCCCGTGACCGCAGGCCAAATCGGCCACCCAATCGCCATGTTCGTCCTGGTGGTACCCCGTGATTGGCTGGTTCATCCTCTTGGTCCCGGCGCTTGCCCGATTACAATGGTTGAAACGGCCGTTCCGGCCGCACGTCGGCCGGAAGAAATGTCCACTGATCTGAGATATCGATGTCGAACGATCCGACGAACACCAGATCTCGCTCGACTGACCGAAATTCCATGAGCTCAATCCGGCAACCCTGCAGGTCGAAGCGGCGCACGTCAAACTGCCCCACCACATAGAGCCGGTCCATTTCCCCTCGGTAGACATTGCGCCGGCTGACGCCGCCGGTGTCAGGGAACAGCTCGCTCGTGGCCGAACAGCCATTGGGCGCCGTGACGGTGAGCTTGAGACTAAAACGAGCCAAAAACGGATGCGTGGCCACTCGCGTGATGGCAACGTGCAGACCTGGAGGTGTGATCTCTCCCACGGCTGACACCGGCACGTCGCTGTTACAGGCAGGAATCACCGCCAGGGCGGCGAACACTGCGCCCGCGCTCCATCGGGCGATCACTTGGCGGAAGGAATCTTCGGAGCACCAC
Organism: Nitrospira sp.; assembly: GCA_035719945.1. Classification (GTDB taxonomy): domain Bacteria; phylum Nitrospirota; class Nitrospiria; order Nitrospirales; family Nitrospiraceae; genus Nitrospira_C. Next base: position 1,877 of record DASTFK010000251.1, on the reverse strand, counting down.
CGATCACATCGAGGCCGGCCTGCGCACAGGCATCGTCGAGATGCGCGCCTGGTGCACCGCCGACTCCAATGCCGCCCACCACATCTCCGCTGATTTCGATCGGCAACCCGCCGCCGAGGATCAGAATTTCAGGGTTCATCTCCCTGAGCGCCTGCAAAGTTGGCACTTTTGCGATCAACTCCGCCAGCTCGGTCGTCGGACGCCGTAAGCTTGCCGCGGTATAGGCCTTTTTTCTGCTGCTATCGACCGTGTGAGACCCCGCCCCGTCCGCTCGTCCCATGGCGCGCAGGACGCCGGCCCGGTCAACGATGGACACGCTGACGCGATAGCCGTCTTTTTTGCAGGCCTCCAGTGCGGTCTGCACGGCCTTGGTGGCCATGGACAGGGGCAACAGGGATTCCTTGGGCAATTCGTCCGCCCCTGCACGAGGGGCGAACAGGAACGCCGCGGCCATGAACAATATGGTGGTCGTTATCTGAGCGCTTCTGAACGGCTTGCGACGAATCATGCGCAGTCTCCTCTGTGACGAATGGCTGGGATCTGGCAGCGCGAGACTACGAAGAGGGAAAAGAACTGTCAAGAGGAGAGAGGGGATTTCTCGAGAGGACAAGAACAGCTAATCGGAGCGCGGGGCTAGCTCCAGATCACCCGCTCCTGGTTCAGAAGGTAGTCGATCACTTCGATACTATCGCGCATTTGCGTCTGCGCCCGCTCGGACATGGGAATCACTGCTCCGCAGATCTTGCCGGGCTCGATGTCATCAAGAGAGGGGATACCTTCCGGCCCGCGTCTTTCCAGCTCCTGTTTGTAGCTTGCCACGCTAGACCCTCCTATGATCTACCCAGCAATACTTACCAGCAATTCTTACGCCAGCTAATTGAGGCTCAGTGTTCCTGCGTACTCTTAGCTTAGCACATGGCTGGACGACAGCTAGTACGGCTATGGAAGCTATTGAATAATAAGAATGTTTATTTTGAATTTAGTGGAGGAAGGGCACCTAGAAACGGGAACGAACCGACTCTAATGAGCGGGGTGTCCGCGCGCAGGCGGAAGTCATCCTTGGCCGGATCGACAAAAAATGGGTCTCCCGTAATATCCGATTGGGCCTTGAGCTCGGGGGCCGGCTGATTGGGACTTCCCACACGGAGATAGTCGCCCTCCGTGTTATAGAACGCGTTATACGAGGTCGCAGCCCGGCTGGATGATGCGACAAGAAATCCCACCCGATTGAAGCCAACAACGTTGCCGCTGACATCGCTTTGCGACTGACCAAGGAATGCGGCCCCGCCTCCGTTTTTGACGAGCGTATTGCTGATGAGCACCGCCTTGGCCCGGTCGTTCACGACGACAGCTTCAAACAGGCTTCTGGTAATGACATTCCGCTCCAGTCGGACGTTCGATTTTCCGGCGACGCTCACGCCGTGGTCATTGTCGTGAATGAAATTCCCGATGAGGACGGCTTGTGAATCGGCGAACTGCACTCCGGTCGTCTCGCTGCCCCCGATGGTGCAGTCTTCGATGCGGGCGTCTTCGACTTGTTGACTGAACAGCATGCCGTTGACCGTCAACCGCTTCAGCAGCACGCCGCGGCCGTTGAACAATCCGACGGCATGCCCGCCATGCTCATTGATCGTCATGTCGCTAATCTCAATGTTGGTGGCGCCGTACGGCCATTTTCCGACATGCAGGACTCCGACCAAGTCTTCACGGCCGATCAACGTGACCTTGTCCTGCCCGGCACCGATAAGTCTGACATGATCCTTACTGTGAATCGTGATGTCCTGCTCGTAACGACCCGGCGTGAGGAACACCGTATCGCCCTTGGCCGCTGCGTCGACCGCCTCCTGAATGGACTTGAAATCGCCGCTCCCATCCAA
>DASTFK010000250.1:0-6533 GCA_035719945.1 Nitrospira sp. | reverse complement strand
GAACCGCTTCGCGGAATGCAAGGAGAGTCCAAGACTTTCAGGAACTTGCGTGCACTTTGCGGGTGAAAATGGACCGCCGCCGTTGGACGGGTCGCCGGGGCGCGGCAGGTGGGGTCAATACAGGAGATTAGACGGCCGCTTGAAATGGTCCAAGGCGGCCTTTGTGACCTGCCGGCCGCGGCCCGTCCGGTCGAGGAAACCCGCCTGGATCAGATACGGCTCGTACACGTCCTCGAGCGTGCTTCGATCCTCTTGAACCGCGGCCGCCAACGACTCGACGCCCACTGGACCGCCGCCAAACTTATCGATGATCGTCAGGAGAATGTTCCGGTCCATCTCGTCAAAACCGGCGGCATCCACGCCCAGCCACGTCAGGGCCTCTTGGGCCACAGTTCGGTTAATCCGACCTTCTGCCTTCACTTGCGCGTAGTCACGAACCCGCTTGATGAGACGGTTGACGATCCGAGGCGTGCCTCGGGCACGACGCGCGATTTCCTCGGCTCCGGGCTGATCGATGGCGATCCCCAGTAAACCAGCTGAGCGGATCACGATAATTTCCAGTTCCGCCGGAGAATAGAATTCCAGCCGATGGACGAGGCCGAATCGGTCCCGCAGCGGCGAGGTCAAAGCTCCGGCCTTCGTTGTGGCGCCTACCAGCGTGAAACGGGGCAGGTCAAGTTTGACCGTCCGCGCAGCAGGTCCCTGGCCGACGACCAGATCCAGTTGGAAGTCTTCCATCGCCGGGTACAATGCTTCCTCTACCGAAGCAGGCAATCGGTGAATTTCGTCGATGAAGAGGACATCATGCTCTTGGAGATTCGTCAGGATCGCCGCAAGATCGCCCGCGTGCGCAAGGACCAGTCCGGACGTCGAGCACAACGTCCCCCCCATTTCACGCGCAATGATGTGGGCAATGGTCGTCTTCCCGAGCCCTGGCGGACCATAGAAAATCGCATGGTCGAGCGGCTCTCGCCGTTGTTTCGCCGCTTCGATGCAGATCCGTAGGGAATCCTTCATGCGCGCTTGCCCGATGTACTCGTCGAGGGTCTGCGGGCGCAGCGTCTGCTCCATGCTGCGTTCATCGTCCGTCAACTGCGCATTAACGACTCGTTGGGACATAACGGTTCAGGTCTCCTGGCGTATTTCGTCACGGTTTCGCGGGCGGCGGAACGTATTTCGGCGGCGGAGGCAAGGCGCCTTGGCCGGGAGCCGGCATAGCGCCGCAATCCGGCGGACAGACTTTCCCACCTTGAGTCGGATCGGGAAGATTGAGCTCCATCCGCTCTAATTGACACTGCGACAGACGTCCTCCGTCTTGGCTTCCGCAACGAGCTGGTACGGACGAGCTTCCGATCTCGCGATATCCCTCCGGGCAGGACCCGCAGACCGGCAGCATGTTCGCCCCGAGCGGGACACACTGGACGAGCGTCGCATCGCCCTCTTTACAAATCTCAGGCGATTGCGTCACGCCGGTTGTGGCATAGCCATCGGGACATTTCCCGCAGGTCTTGCGGATGCTCTTCGGCTCTGCGGGCGCCTCATCGGCCGACCAGACAACGATAGGGGTCCCATGAAGGGCCCCGACCAAAGCGAGTCCGAGACAGGACGTCTTCCACAGGACGGTTCGTGTGTTCGCGTGCATGGTCAACCCCGTGCCAGTTTTTTCAAGCTTTCACGGATGAGTTCCTGGAGCGTCAAGGGTCCGGAACGCGACTGTTGAGCGGCCTTTAAGGCCTCTTTGGCATCGGATGCCCGATAGCCCAAGTTCGTCAGGGCAGAAAGCGCGTCATCGAACTGTTCGTCCCGCCCTTTGAGAAGCTGAGCGTCGGGAGGCATGAGCGCCGGGTGCAGCTTCGTCAATTTGTCTTTGAGTTCGAGGACAAGACGGCCCGCCGATTTTTTGCCTATTCCTGGAACTGTTTCCAGTTTTTCGACATCCCCTGATTGGATGGCCGAGACGAGATCGGAGACAGGGAGTGCGGACAAGATTCCCAACGCCGACTTGGGTCCGATGCCGGAGACGCTCAGTAACAGAACAAACGCATCCTTTTCTTGCGGCGTGCTGAAACCGAACAATTGGATGGCGTCTTCACGAACATGGGTATGGATGCTCAACGTCAGGCTGTCCTGGACGTTCGGGAGGTTGTAGTAGGTACTGAGGGGAATAAACACTTCGTATCCGACCCCTTGAACATCAAGAGCCAGATGCGACGGCGCCTTGAAGGCCAATCGGCCTGTCAGGAGGGCGATCATGCGTCGATGGTGGGGACCTATCCCGCGGCGGCGGCCGCGACCTTTTCCATCACGTCCTCTGGGATGTCGAAATTCGCGTGCACCTTCTGCACATCATCGTGCTCATCAAGGACTTCCATGAGTTTCAACATTTGCTCGGCGCCTTTTTCTTCGAGCTTGATCGTGTTCTGCGGAATGTAGGTGATCTCCGCCAGGGACGTATCGATCTTTGCATCGGCGAGCGCTTTCTTGACCGCGTCGAAGTCGTGGGGGTTGGTCACCACCTCAAAAATCTTATCTCCGACTTTCACATCTTCGGCACCCGCATCGAGTGCCAGCGACAACAAAGAGTCTTCATCGCTCTTGGACTTGTCGATCGCCAGCAGTCCCTTCTTATGGAACTGCCAGGAAACCGCCCCGGCTTCGGCCATATTGCCGTGATTTTTCGTCAGGACGCTGCGGATTTCGGCGACGGTTCGATTGCGGTTGTCACTGGTGATTTCTATCAATAAAGCGGTTCCACCCGGCCCGTAGCCCTCCAGGGAGAACTCTTCATACGTCACCCCTGGCAACTCTCCCGTACCTCGCTGAATCGCCTTCTTTAAGGTGTCACCGGGCATGTTCGCTTCCTTGGCCTTGGCAATGGCCAGCCTCAGCCGGGGATTCGCGTCGGGGTCACCCCCCGTGCGAGCGGCGATGGTCACCTCTCGAATAATCCGGGTAAAAAGCTTTCCGCGTTTCGCGTCTTGAGCCCCTTTATGGCGCTTGATAGTCGCCCAGTGACTATGTCCGCCCATGGTCCACTCCGTTCAGCCGTGTTGCCACGGCCGGCGTTTCGGTAGGTAAGATCGTGTGAAGTTGTACAGGTAACACAGCGTTTGGAAGGGTGTCAATTACGGCGACAGGCGGGCAGGAGAGGGTTCACTCAGAATACAGCAGCAGCTGCGCGCCAATAAGGAGAATGAGGGAAACCCATACCCATTCCCAATTCGTCGAGCGGGACCGTTCTGCCGGCACGACCCATGTGGAGAGTAATTTGGAGGAACCTGCCGTGACGGCCATCGTGCCCATGATGGCGTGATGCATGGCAATTTTCTCTGCTGACGGGTGGAATCCGTGCGAGTGGCCAAAGAGCATGAGGCCTCCCACAATAGCCATGAGCGGAAGCGGTGATGCCCACGCTTTGTGCCCGATTCGTCCTAGCCGACGGAACAGCTCGACGCTTCCCACTCCCAAGGCCAGAATCCCGTACATCTTATGTTGCAAAATCTCGGGGTCTCCACCAGCGAAGGTGTCAACAAAAGTGAGCGAACCGATTGGCCAAGCTTCGTGATCGCTCCAAACGATGATGAGCAAGCCGGCGACTACCAAAATCGACGGCAGGAGGAACCTGGCCCATCTCAGGGAGGACAGGCGCAAGACATGGCTTAACTCGGCTACCCCCATCAACAGGACCATGAAGCCGGCCACATGATGGTTACGTTCCGAATAGGCAATACCTTTCGCCGAACCTTCCCAGACTTCCGCCGGGCCTCCAAGGTCGTGCCGGTCATGGGCTTCAGCGTGCGGTGAGCCATGGGGAAACGGAACGGAATGTTGGGCCAGTGCGGGAGCCACGGTCAACAGTGTCATGAGCGTCATGCGGCACACTAGGATTGTCAGGAAAGGACTGCGTTGCATGGGCATCCTAGGTTGTGGCAATGGAAAGGCCCATCCAGTCCGACCGGATGGGCCTTTCGTCTCTCAGGGGGATCAGCGATCTCACGCTACATGAACTTCATAAATTTGTCCTTGGCATCGTCCATCACTTGAGCCGTGATCGTGACGACGCCTCGTTCCTTCGCGAGCCGCTCAATTTCCTTACGGGCCATCGGACGGATGAAGTCGGGAATGTTGTCGAGGCGCTGCTGTGCTTCGGGCGTCCAAGCCATGCCGTTGGGCGAGTCATTTTTCGAGTCGTCCATGACCTGTAACGTAATCGTCTGATATCCCTGTTTACGCGCGAAGGCTTCAACGCTGCTTTGCACCATCGGCTTCACAAAGGCAGGGAGCCGGTCGAGCTTCTCCTGTGCATCAGGGCTCCAGGAGAACTCGGACTTGCCCGGGCCGCCGTTGGCAGGCTTCCCGCTCGAGGTCAGACCCATTTCGGCAACCATCGCAGAGAACGGACATCCGCCGCCCGATTTCTCACCAGCCTTCTCCGGTGTGGAGGCGGCCACGGGCTGTCCGCCCTGAATTTTTTCATTCAAGTAGGCAGCCATTTGTCCGGAACCTTCCTGCGCTTCCTCTTTGAGCGTGCCGCGCGTCATCTCAAAGGGCTGCGCCTGTGCCGTCCTTCCTCCTAACTGCACACCAAGCGAACTGACCATCTGCGTCTCACCGGGGTTGGTGACCATCGAGAACTTGGCGCCGCAGGATGGGCAGCCGAAGAAGACCCCAAGCGACCCTTCGCCGGGTTTTTCCACCTTCTCGAAGTTCATATAGGTTTCGCAGTTGAGACACACAAATTTCATGGCAGCTCCTCTCCGCTCACAATTTTTCCGCCAAGACTCTCTTGTAATCCAACAGGGTCCTGATCCGGCCCGCGATGTCTTGATACCGCTGAATGGTCGGGTAGGTCTCATCCAGCAACGGTTCACCTTTGTCGAAGGTCCGAGCGAGTTTGCGGTCGAACGGAATCCTGCCCAGCAAGGGAAGGTCCAGCGCTTCGCACATGGCGTCGGTGTTGCCTTCAAACAATTCGTTTTGCTCGCCGCAGGAGGGGCATCGATACTCGCTCATATTTTCCACGATGCCGAAGACCTTAATGCCCATGTCCCTGGCGTAGGTCACGGATTTTTGCACGACATCGGAGGCGACTTCGGAAGGCGTCGTCACAACGATCGCGCCCGCCAAATCGGGGATAAAACCAGCGATGACCGGCGGCTTGTCGGCGGCCGCGCCCGGCGGCAGGTCAGCCAGCAGATAGTCCAACTCGCCCCACACGACATCGGCCAGAAATTCCCGGATCACGTTCATTTCCATCAAGCCCAACCACACCGGACTGAGGTCCATCGGACCCTTCCAACGGACCGGCGAGGTCGCACCCAAAAAGAAATCCATCGAAGCGACTTTGACGCCGAGCGGGCCGACGGGAGGCACTGCGCCTTCAGGTGTCATCGTCAAGGAGCGGCCATGCAGGCCCAGCATGCGGGGACCGCAAGGGCCATTGAGGTCCACATCCAGGAGGCCGACGCGCGCATGTTGGCGCGCCAGGGCGAGAGCGAGGTTGACGGTTGTCATACTTTTCCCGACCCCGCCTTTGCCGCTCATGACGACCAGCTTGTGCTTGATGCCAGCCATACGGGCCTGGACCTGCTTCATCTGTTCGGTAATTTGCGCCACGACCTTGGCGTCGTCGGAATACTTGAGCTTGCCGAGGATGGATTTCAGGTCCTTCTCAATGGCCATTGTGACGCCTTCCAGGGGGAAATAAGGGTGGTACGGTAACACAGCGGTTTTAAGTCAGTCAAACGCAGCGGGCTCAAATTCTGTTAGAAATCCTGTTAGATGGAGTACTGGAACGTGGGCTTCGCCCCGATCGCTTGCGCGAGGACGCCCCGACGCTTCAGTTCGTCCAGGATGCGTCTGGTCGCCGCATCGAAATCGGCTGGACCAGAAAAGACGATGTCGGCATTGGCCGGCGGCTCTTCGGGAAGCTTGCTCATATGGATCGAAATCACCGGAGTGGGATGAACCAGTGTTCTGATGGCCTGCGCCGCTTCGGCATAGGCCAGGCCGAAGGGATTTGTGGTCGATACGACGATCAGGCCCGTATCGGCGAGCAATCGGGCCACTTCGCCATAGCGCCGTGCCATCTCCATGGTCTGGCCGCGCTGACCTTCTGCCAGGTCGGCGTCCAATCCTCTCCGCAGATTTTCGCCGTCCAGCAGATAGGCATGACGTCCGTCAGCGACCAGCCTCGCTTCCAGCCTCTTCGCCAGAAACGACTTGCCGGTATGTCGCCCGCCCGAAATGAGCACGATGGCGGCTCGATGGCCATATTGCTGCGCCCGTTCCTCGATCCCGACTTCGCCCTTGACCCAGGCAAAATCGCGGCGACGCGCCTCCTCCCGCAAGATTTCCTGGTCGTCACGGATCATTTCCGTCACGATGCCGCCGGCGGCGATATCGTATTCGTCCACCAGGACAAAGCGGCCGGTGGCTTCGAACGAAGAAGAGAGGTCGAACGCGATAGGAGCCTTTGCACGGAGCGTCAGTTCCGCGACTTGGTTGCGGCTGACCGTCTTGCTGCCCTGCTG
>DASTFK010000249.1:0-4008 GCA_035719945.1 Nitrospira sp. | reverse complement strand
TCCTCGTGTACTCCTTTACGCTGGCGGTGTACCTCACAGGAAACGGCATTCGATCACAACTGCACAATGCCAGCCTTCTGGTGCGGGATGCTGACCATAGCTTCTCGTCGCGTGAACTGATTCACAAGTTTCAAGCGCCCTTTTTTCGCCTCGAAGGGGAGATCGCTCATCCTCAAGAAGGGCTTCGATGGCTGGACCGGGGCAAAGCGATGGCGGTCTTGGAGATCCCGCCGCGTTTTCACGAGCAACTGGCGACGGGCGAGCCTACGGCAGTGCAATTGCTAGTGGACACGACTAACGCGCCACAGGGTCTCTCTGCGGCGAGCTATGCGGCGCGCATTGTTGGACGGTTCGGCCAGGAGACCGCGCTGGCGCGGATGATGGGCGCAGACCAGTCGTCAGAGAATCTTCCGGTCATCGTGAGCGACCATCGAGTCTGGTACAATCCGGACCAGAATGACACCTGGTTCGAGTCCATCTCGCACCTCCTCCGCCAGATCACGATCTTTGCGATCCTGCTTCCTGCCGCCGCCATGGTTCGAGAGAAAGAACGGGGCACGGTAGAGCAACTGTTGGTCGCACCACTATCGCCTTTTCAGATCATGTTGCCCAAAGTGTTGGCGATGACGGTGGTGATTCTCTGCGCCACAGCGGTCGCGTTGTTTGGAGTCATGCAGCCCGTGTTCGGCGTGCCGATCAAGGGAAGCGTCGGGCTGTTCTTTGTTCTCACGGCCTTATTTGTCTTTACCACTGCCGGCATGGGTTTGGCTGCGGCGACATTGGCGAGGAATCAGGCGCAGGTGGGAATGATGACGCTGCTCGTCGTTGCTCCAATGATGTTACTGTCAGGTCTCGTGGCACCAATGGAAGCCCTGCCGGCTTGGACGCGTAACCTCATGATGTTGTCCCCGCTTCGATATTTCATCGAGATCGCGCATGGCATTCTGTTGAAGGGGGCTGGCTTGAGCGTCCTCTGGGACTCAGTGCTCGCCATGGCCTTGCTCGGGGGGGTGCTGTTCGGATTCGGCATGTGGCAATTCCGACGACAGTTTGAGTAAGGGCCTTCAAAGATCATATGTATTGCCTTGCTCTGGAACCATCACATCAAGCCCAGGGTGTTCCTGCCGCATTGCTGCTGCCAGCGAAAATGCCTGCCGCTCCTCTCCGTGTACGACAAAGACCCTCGCAGGAAGGGGCTTGATGGCGCGGAGGTAGGCCAGGAGATCTTCCCGATCCCCGTGCGCCGATAAGCCATTGAACCGGACGACTCTCGCCCGGCGAGGCACGGGGAGGCCGAAAATCGGGACTGTATCCCATCCTTCGACAAGTTTGCGTCCCAATGTGTGCTCCGCTTGGAAGCCGACAATCGCCACGATGTTGGCTTCGTCCTCAATGGTATGGCGCAGATGATGGAGAATCCGGCCTCCCTCGCACATACCCGAAGCGGCGATGATGATGCATGGGCCTCTCATGCTGTTCAGTTTTTGACTTTCTTGAACAGAGGACACGTAGCGGATGTACTTCGCGACGAAGGGATCCCCTTCGGTCGTCAGGATCTTAAGGGTTTCTTCATCGTAGCATTCAGGGTGCCGACGGAATATCTCCGTTGCCCGCAAGGCCAAAGGAGAATCGATATACATGGGGATGGGCGGGGCCTGTCCCTTCTTGACCATCTCCTTCATCCACATGACAATGTCCTGTGTGCGGCCCACGGCAAAGGCCGGCACAATAATCTTACTGCGGTGCGCAACAGCATGTTCGATGAGAGCGCAGGCTTTTTGTGTGGCCTGCTCGGCCGTTTCGCTGTGTGCCCGGTCGCCATAGGTCGATTCGATAATCAAGACGTCGCAGGGTGGCGGAGACTGCGGATCGCGTAAGATTGGCATCTGCCTCCGACCTAAATCACCCGAAAACAATATGACCTTCGTCGAACCGGCCTGAGTGAGCCGGAGAGAGATTGCCGCCGATCCGAGGATATGCCCCGCATCATGGAAGGTCGCCTTCATGCCCCTGACGGGCGTCACGACGTCCTCATAACGGACCCCGACGAATCGCCGCACGATCGCACGCACGTCGTCGGCGGTATATAACGGCTGACGGCAGGTCCCGTCCGTCCGCCGTTCCTTGCGGTTCACGTACTGGCAATCGCTTTCCTGAAGATGGGCCGAATCGGCCAGCATCACCTCGGCGAGATCCGCGGTGGCCCGAGTGGCATAGACGCTCCCTGAAAACCCATGCTTGGCCAACGCGGGGAGGGCGCCGGAATGGTCGATGTGCGCATGTGAAAGGAGGACTGCGTCGACTTCTCGAGCATCGAAGCCGAGATAACGATTGCGGCGCTCGGTGTCCTCTCGTCGTCCCTGGAAGAGTCCGCAGTCCAAGAGTACACGGTTTCCATCGACCTCGAGCAGGTGCCTGCTCCCCGTGACCGATCGCACGGCCCCATGAAAGGAGAGTTTCATTGGAACCACCGCGGAGGTGGCGGCCGACGCCGAAACGTCTGCTGCTGGCGGGCAATGATGCGCCACGCTTCCTCCGCCGTGTCCGCATAGTGGAACAGCTTTCGATCTTGAGAGCTGATGAAGCCGTTGTCCTCCAGCAACTGCCAGTTGATCACCCGGCTCCAGTACTCCCGCCCGACCAACACAACGGTAATACCGAAAACCTTCTTCGTTTGAAGCAGGGTCAGGGCGTCGAAGAGCTCGTCACAGGTGCCAAATCCTCCGGGAAAGGCCACTAAGGCCTTCGCTCGCAAGAGAAAATGCATCTTGCGCAAGGCAAAATATCGGAATTGAAAACAGAGCGCTGGCGTAATGTAGGGATTGGGCCGTTGTTCATGGGGAAGCGAGATATTAAGGCCGATGGACTTGCCCTTGACGTCGGCTGCGCCTCGGTTGGCTGCCTCCATGATACCCGGCCCGCCGCCTGTCACCACGACGTAGTCGCACCCACGCTCTGACTGATACTTACTGGAAACCAACCGTCCGAAAGTGCGTGCCTCGGTGTAATACTTGGACATGGCGACTTGACGTTTGGCAATGGCGACAGACCGCTTACGCTGGGCATCGTGCGGTTTACGCCGCAGGAGTGCATTGGCTCTCGAAAGACGGCGGCGGCTTACGGCAGGTTCCGGAAGTCTGGCGCTACCGAATACCACGATGGTCGAACGGATATTCTCTTGCCGCTGAATCAATTCAGCCTTGAGCAATTCCAATTGGAGCCGGACGGGGCGAAGCTCGTCACTATTGAGAAACTCGAGATCTTGGTCGGCTCGTCGATAGGAGACCGATTGGAGGATTGCACGGAGAGATTGTCGTTCGCTCTGGGATCGGCCCATTGGCATAGGAGTATAGCGGGAATCGTTTCTTGCAACAATACGATTAGCCTACGGATCAAGCGAGATGCCAGAGGAGCTGTTGCACTGCGCCCCATTGGTCCGACGAAGGACTGTAGCGTTTTACGACAACAAGAGGGCCGTCGCTGACGGTTTTCACGGTTTGGTGAACATCAAGCTCAGGCACAAGACTCGCACCGAGTATAGGCAACTATCCAACGGCCGGGAGGCTCTATGAATCGTTCCTCCGTATCGCGGATGTTGCTGGCGACGGATTTTTCCGACAGCGCCTTACTGGCTCATGACTATGCAGCACACCTCGCGTCGGCGTTTGGGGCGTCCGTGGACATCCTTCATGTCACCGATCGTCGACCAGAGATGAAGGCAGCCGAACTTCTCAAATACGAAGCACAGGTTCAATCTCAACTTCAGAGCGTCGAGAAGATGCTGAGGAACCACGGAGTTCTAGTCACCATTCGACGCATCGCAGGAGACCCCGGTGCGCAGATTGTAGCCGTCGCACGCCAGGCCGGCGCCGACGTGATCGCGATGGGTCTGCAAGGTCATACCCATGTGCCATATGGATTGATCGGCAGTACGGTGGATAGTGTGACCAAAGTGGGAATTTGTCCCGTGCTTACCGTTCCCTTGCCTCAGAAGGAAGCGAGTCCCTG
>DASTFK010000248.1:0-2844 GCA_035719945.1 Nitrospira sp. | reverse complement strand
GTCTTCGTCCACATTGTAAAGCTCCCAAATATCCTCGGCGAGTTTGCGTCGCGGCGCTGGTTCCCAAGGAGCTTTGTGAATGGTGGCGGCCACCCATCCCTCGTGGTAGATGGCGCGGTTGGCGAAAATTTCGAAGTACTGCGTCGTATGCTGGCTCGGGGCGTTCGCGTCGTCGAAGCTGTAGACCATGCTGACACCTTCCATCGGTGTCTGCACGATCCCGTTGACCTTCCTCGGCTCCGGCAGACCTGCTGCTTCGAGCACGGTCGGCGCGATGTCGATCACATGGTGGAATTGGCTGCGCATCTCGCCTTTAGCCTTGATGCGCGCGGGCCAGCTCACGACGAGCGGATTTCGCGTGCCACCGAAATTCGCAGCCACCTGCTTGGTCCACATGAAGGGCGTATTACCCGCCACGGCCCAGCCCGCGGCCATGTGCGGGAAGGTCTCTGGCCCGCCCCACTTGTCAATGTTCTTGAGCATGTCGGGCACCGCCTCGTGAACACCGTTGAAATACGTCATCTCGTTGAACATGCCGACCATACCGCCTTCGGCGCTGCTGCCGTTGTCGCCCACGAGGTACAGGATCAGCGTGTTGTCGAGCTTGCCCATGTCTTCGATCGCCTTTACGACGCGGCTGATCTCATGGTCGGTGTGCGCCGCGAAGGCCGCGAACACTTCCATTTGCCGCGCGAAGAGCTTTTTCTCGTCGGCCGTCAGCTTGTCCCAATCCTTGATGGCTTCAGGTTTCGACGCAAGCTTCGCCTCCTGAGGAATGATCCCCATCTGCTTTTGCCTGGCGAAGGTCTCTTCGCGGTACTTATCCCAGCCGCCGTCGAACTTGCCCCTGAACTTCGCGATCCAGTCCTTGGGCACGTGATGTGGAGCATGCGTCGCGCCGGTCGCAAAGTACGTGAAGAACGGTTTGTCCGGCGTCAGCGACTGCTGGGCCCGGATCCACGCGATCGCCTGGTTGGTCATGTCGGTCGTGAAATGGTAGTTCGGATCGTGCGGCCGCTCGACCTTGATCGTGCCATCGAAGATGAGAGGCGCCCATTGGTTGGTTTCTCCCCCGATGAAGCCGTAGAACTTGTCGAAGCCGGAACGCGTCGGCCAGCGATCGAATGGTCCGGACACGCTCACTTCCCATGGGGCGGTTTCGTGATACTTGCCGAACGCGGCGGTGCTATAGCCGTTCAGGCGCAAAATCTCGGCCAGCGGTGTGACGCTAAGCGGTCGGGCCCCCGTGTTACCGGGGAAGGCCGTCGCGACTTCCATGATCGCGCCCGCGTTGTTGGTGTGATGGTTGCGGCCGGTCAGCAGGGCCACGCGCGTGGGCGAGCAGAGGGCCGTAGTGTGGAAGCGATTGTACTTGATCCCCTGGCTGGCAAGGCGGTCGAGCGTCGGCATGGGAATGGCACCGCCGAAGGTGCTAGCGTGGCCGAAGCCGATGTCGTCGATCAGAAAGACGATGACGTTGGGCGCGCCCGTGGGCGCCTTCACCTCGAACCTCGGCGGCGCCGTGGCATCGCGTGCGTCGAGCTCAGTAGCGTGCGGATAGTCGGGCTCGGCAATGGGAAGCATTGTTCGATCCAATGGTGTCGCTACTTCGACGGGCTTGGCCTGCAACTCCGGCTGCGCCACGATATAGCCGACCGCGGCCGCAAGAGTGATCGCAGCGCCGACGATGGCAAGGCTGGTCGCGTTTCTCATACTCGTCCTCCATTCACCTTTGATGTGGACCCATCGCTTTGATCTCACCCGGACAGAAGGTCACACGGATCTCCCTACGACGACGAATCACCCGTCAAGTTCGCTGCCTTGGGACCCCGGTGAGAGCGGCCCTGGAGTTGAGTCCGCTCGGTTGAAGGCAGCTGAGACACCAGGAGGCCATCACCACATGAAGCACCACTGCCGGCCAAAGCCCAATCCCCCACAGCTGCAAGCCGATCCCCGCATAAGCCAGCACCGCGACGGTGGCGACGTTATAAAGCAACAGCGCTGAGACTATGCCGGTCGTAGCAGGGGTATGTTCTTGTGCTCCGCTCCAACTCGCAAGACCCAGGGCAAGCAACGCCGCTCCGGTTATGCGTCCGACGACTGAGTGCGCCGGCTTGTCGAACTGCGCGCCGATCAGGATCAAGACCGGCAATTGTGGCACCAATAACAGTGCAAGGCCGGTCGCGCTCTCGATCACAGCTGTGGTGATGAGTAGTGGCTTCGTTTTCACCGGAGATCCTTTCGCGGCACCAATGTCGCCAGCGGGACATCTTTACGCATGATGCTGTCCGGCAGATAACCCAGCTCGATCCATTCGCCCTTCGACCCCCACTACTCCCCAGATAAAACTCACCTGGAAAAAATTGAGTGCTCGGATATTGCCCGACGACGGCTCCGGAATTATCAGATCTCTTTGTTCGCAGTGATATCCATCATTAATCGATGGACATCCTGACCGTTGCGAACGAGCTTGGTCCTTTCCATCATCGACAACGCTCGTCAGCGTCCTCGATCTGGTTCAAGCGGGAAGTCTTTGCTTTGGTCCCCGGCCTGAGAGTTTTCGCGGGAAACTTCTCCCATACAAGTTTCGGTTTAGGATACTGTCAAAATTGACAGGTCTAGTACATTTCCGTCTAATCCTAATCAGGCCGATTAACCAAATGATGCCTCCTAGACATAAGCCAAATAGTTGCCGTGCACTCTGTTTTGAGTCTTTGCTGTTGGGGAAGGGTTACCAGATAACCGCAACATGTACTTGCCATTTCGCGACATTATTTGCCTGAATAGGGAATCTAGTCATCGCTGGTGCGAACTTGAGAGCCGACTCTTTTCCCGCTAGAGGAC